>JACNFK010000018.1 GCA_014384675.1 Candidatus Thiopontia autotrophica
AGTGTGTACTGAGGCAATTCGATCGTAACTATTAACTGCTGTTCAACAATAAGGAAGAGTATGGGAGGAAAACGTCTTCCGTGACAGAAACAGTCAAAATCACCCCAGCCACATATACACCATACATGATAATGATTATCATTACCAATACTTTTTGTCGATTATTTTTATAAAGTTAACCAAAAGTAAATATTGGTAGAATAGTCTCCATTGTGGCCAACCCAAAAAGAGATGTTCTCCGTGTATTCAGAAGACTGTTCCGGTCTGATGATGAGCTACCCAAACTGGTTCTGCTGGGGCTTGTTGTTGGTCTGCTAACCAGTCTGGTTATTATTCTGTTCCGCTTTATGTTTGAGTGGCCTCTATCTGTTCTGCTTCCGGGAGCAGGATCAGAAAATTTTGAGGAGCTTCCCTCCTATCTCCACTTTGTTACACCAGTCATTGGTGGCGTTGTGATCGGTCTGTTCCTGCTACTGTTTAAGGATGAACACAGGGTTACCGGTGTTGCTCATGTAATGGAACGAATGAATTACCACGAGGGCAAGCTAAAGCTAAAAAATGCAATCGTGCAGTTTTTTGGCGGGATTCTGGCAATAATTTTTGGGGAGTCTGCCGGACGTGAAGGGCCTGCAGTACATCTCGGTTCTGCCGCAGGCAGCCTTTTGGGTCAGTCGATGAATCTCTCCAACAGTAACCTGCGCATTTTGGTTGGGTGTGGTTCCGCAGCTGCTATTGCCGCCTCTTTCAATACCCCAATGGCCGGTGTCATCTTTGCGATGGAGGTGATTCTGCTTGAGTATACAGTTGCAGGCTTCACCCCAATCATTATCTCTTCAGTGGTTGCGGCAATGATGGCCAGCAACTTCTACTCTGCCGAGCTTATGTTTGTGGTGCCATCCGAGATCAGGATAGAGAGCATGGATGAGATTCCGTTTATTCTGCTCTTCTCTTTTATTATTGGTGCAATGGGGGCGCTATTCAGTCGCACCATGATCGGGATGCAGCGCTTTTCTGGAAAACCAGTAATGCTGCGAATGGTTGCTGCCGGTCTGTTAACCGGGGCTATCGCATGGTTCTTTCCACAAATTATGGGGCTTGGTAATGACACCATATCTACTATTCTCAACAACAACCAGTTCACCATCAATTTGCTGTTGGCGATAGCCTTTGCAAAGCTGTTTGCCACTGCAATGGCTGTTGGTCTGGGTATGCCGATGGGGCTTATCAGCCCAACGCTGTTTATTGGTGCCGCTCTTGGAGGGGCGCTTGGGTTACTTGCCACAGAACTAATCGGAGCACCTGTCTCGGATATAGGTTTTTATGCCATATTGGGGATGGGAGCAATGATGAGTGCGGTGCTTCAGGCCCCGCTTGCTGCACTGATTGCGCTACTGGAGCTGACCAGCAATCCAAACATTATTCTTCCTGGAATGTTGGTAATTGTTATTGCCAATATAACCTGCAGCCACATCTTTAGACAGAACTCTGTCTTTGTACGTGTGCTCCAGATCAGAGGGTTGGATCACCAACCACAAAGGTAAAATTAAACAGTTGCGCAGGCGTCTGCGATTGACTCCTTGAAGATCGCCTTGTGGACATCACCAAGGCTCATCATGCCGAGCAATTTGTCTCCATCAATTACCGGAATACGGCGGAAACGGTGACGCACCATAACCGAGGTGGCCTTAAGGATAGGCATATCCTCTGTAACCCCGATAACACCTGTTGTCATAAGATCACTAACCTTAAGCCCAAGCACCTGAGAATACTCCATCTCCATATCCTCAAAGTTGATGGTCTGCCCCTGGTCCATAACCTCTTCCAGTGATGGAAACATATGATGTAGCACATCCTTCTCTGCAATAAAACCTATCAGTTTTTCATCATCATCCAACACCGGCAGACCGCTCACACGATAGAGTGTCATTGCAGAGACGACCTCTCTCATGGGAGTATCTGGTTGTACAGTACGAATATGGCGAGTCATGATATCTTTTACTAGCATCTCATTATTCCTTATGGTGTTTGGTTTGTGTCTGCCTCTGCTGACTGCTTTCTGATCGCATCATTATGCTCTTTGAAACCAGCATGAACAGCCTCAGCCAGATCTTTCTGTTCGTTCAGTTTACCTCGTTCCAAAGCAAAGGCAACTGCAACTTCAACAATAAAGAGGTGGTCCATGGTCAGACGCGGGCTCTCTGCCCCCTCCTCATTGCCATCAGCCAACTCATTATCGGAGCTATCTTCAGTATAGACATGCAGTAGTGCATTTAACAGATCATACACCTCCCCAACTTTTTTGAACTCCGAGGCGTGGTAGGCACCATTAAGGCTAGCCATACCTATAAGCCGCAGGGCAGCAACAAAGTATTCGTCCGGTATGGTTGGTATTTTAAGATCAGAAGACACGTGGTTCATTCCCCCTCTGCTCATCAGGCTGGAACCAGTCCAGGCTGTCGTGCAGGGTTACCACACTACCGATAATAATCAGGGTAGGCGGCTTGATCTTTGATTCAGCAACAATCTGCGGCAGAGTTACCAGGGTACCGATATACTCTTTTTGATCTGGCGTGGTCCCCTTCTGCACAAGTGCTGCCGGGGTGTCTGGATCCATTCCGTGCTCTATCAATTTGGCCGCAATGGTCTCGATACCCTTCAGCCCCATATAGAAGACAATGGTCTGACCAGGCTGTGCGAGTGCACTCCAGTTGAGATCAGAGGTTCCATCTTTGAGGTGACCGGTAGCAAAGGTAACAGATTGAGCATGGTCACGATGGGTCAGCGGTATTCCTGCATACGATGAGATACCGGATGCAGCGGTAATTCCTGGAACCACCTGGAACGGAATACCCTTCTCTGCCAACAATTCGATCTCCTCACCACCACGCCCAAAGATGAATGGATCTCCACCCTTGAGTCGCAACACCCTCTTACCATCTGTTGCAAGATGCGCCAGCAGTTCATTAATCTCATCCTGAGGGACAGAGTGGTTACTGCTCTCCTTGCCCACATAGATTCTCTCTGCATCACGACGGGTCAGGTCGAGCACAGCTGGTGAGATAAGACGGTCATAGACCACTACATCAGCCTGCTGCATAAGCCGCAGGGCACGGAATGTTAGAAGATCAGGATCCCCCGGGCCTCCCCCCACCAGATAGACCTCTCCCTGATTGAGCTCATCGCCCTCCTTGCGGGAGCAGATATCAACCATCTCATCCAGCGCATGCTCGGCCTCTTGCTTTCGGCCCGAAAAGATCATCTCTGCAATCGGCCCCTGAAACGCCCTCTCCCAGAAGAGACGACGCTGCTTGGGCTGTATCTTCTCTTGTACCTTGCCACGAAAACTTGCCGCCAGGGTTGCCAGTTTTCCATAAGCAGATGGAATCATTGACTCCAGACGTGAGCGAATCAGCCTTGCAAGTACAGGTGATGCGCCTCCAGTGGAGATAGCTGCTACAACCGGAGAGCGGTCGATGATGGATGGAGTAATAAAGGTACAGAGATCCGGGGTATCAACCACATTTACCGGTATATTCCTCTCTGTTGCCAGGTCGGACACCTGCTGGTTGATCTCATTCTGATCTGTGGCCGCATAGAGCAGTATATGGTTGCCAACATGAGATGGCTGGAAGCTCTCCTCTATCCACCTGATCTCTCCCTTCTCATGAAAGATAGACATTGTGGATCCCAGCTCCGGAGAGACCACCTCAACAGCAGCCCCTGCACGCAGCAACAGCTGCACTTTACGTGCCGCAACCTCACCACCTCCAACCACCAGGCAGGGACGATCTTTTACATCAACAAAAATTGGTAAATAATCCAAAAGTACGAACTCCTAACAGATTTTATCTATGCCACCCATGTAACTACGCAGCACCTCAGGTATTACTACCGAGCCGTCCTCTTGCTGATAATTTTCCAATACTGCAACCAGTGTTCTGCCAACCGCAAGTCCGGAACCATTCAGAGTATGAAGCAGTTCTGGTTTACCCGTCTCCGGGTTTCTCCAACGAGCCTGCATCCGGCGCGCCTGGAAATCCCCAAAACTGCTGCATGAGGATATCTCGCGATAGGCACTCTGCCCCGGGAGCCATACCTCAAGGTCATAAGTCTTGGTAGATGAGAAACCAATATCTCCCGTACAGAGCGCCATCACCCTGTATGGAAGCTCCAGCTTCTGCAGAATTTTCTCGGCATTCTCGGTAAGTGACTCAAGTGTTGCCGCGGAATCCTCTGGGCGCACCATCTGTACCAACTCCACCTTCTCAAACTGGTGCTGACGAATCATGCCACGAGTATCTCTGCCATAGGATCCAGCCTCACTACGGAAACAGGGGGTATGGGCAACAAACTTTTTAGGTAGTTCATCTGCCGGAATAATCTCGTCACGTACCAGGTTGGTTACTGGAACCTCTGCCGTTGGAATCAGGTAGTAGTCCTTCGCCTGCTCCTCTTCCGGGATCCCTGCTGTGCCGAGAGCAAATAGATCCTCCTTGAATTTCGGCAGCTGCCCTGTCCCCTTGAGACTGTTACTGTTTACAACATAGGGTACATAGACCTCACTATAGCCATGATCCTGGGTGTGAGTATCCAGCATAAACTGGGTCAGCGCACGGTGGAGGCGTGCCATCTCACCATGCATAACCACAAAACGTGACCCGGTGATCTTTGCTGCAACCTCAAAATCCATCCCCTTCAAGGCAACCCCCAGATCAACGTGATCCTTGGGCTTAAAGCTTAATGTTGCAGGTTCGCCCCAGCGACGGATCTCTACATTATCGTCCTCACCCTTGCCATCCGGTGTGGATTCATGAGGGATATTTGGAACCCCCATCATCAGCTCGCTCATCTCTGCCTGAATTGCTGCAAGCTCCTGCTCTGCAGATTCCAGATCACCCTTCAGCCTTGCAACCTCATCCAGCAGAGGCTGAATATCCTCCCCCTTCGCCTTGGCCTGGCCGATCCCCTTGGACTTGCTATTGCGCTGATTCTGCAGCTCCTGGGTGCGCACCTGCGTCTCTTTTCTGCGAGACTCCAGTGCAGCCATGCCTTCTGCATCCAGGATGTATCCCCTGCGAGCCAGCCCAGCTGTTACTCCCTCAAGATCATCTCGTACTATCTTCGGATCCAACATCTCTTAATTCTCAATCCTTCATTAATCTTTCAGCCGACCAGCAGACCATATGTGACGGCTCAATAGTTGAACTCAGATGGTCCAACACCTCATCAATCTTCTCCGGCTTATCAAAAAACTCGACTACCACTGGGAGGTTTAGCGAAATATCCAGTAGTGTTCCTGTATGAATTTCTCCATTTTCACCATATCCAGAGATACCTCTAAACACTGTAACCCCTGATATCTTTTCCCAATCGTGCAGCCTCTTGAGCAACTGCTCCAGATGGGCCTTCTCTTCAGAGAGATAGATCCGCACCACTGTCACCGACTCTTTCTTAAGACTCATCTCACTACCCCCATGACATCCGTCCAACAATCACACCCAACCATGCAGCACCAACACAGACCACCACACTACCAACCATATTCAACACTGCCCGCATCACCTCTCCACCCTCCAGCAAATTAAGTGTCTCCATAGAGAAGGACGAGAATGTGGTAAATGCACCAAGAAACCCGATCAATAAAAATGCGCGCCACTGTGGCCCCAACGCCAACCTCTCAGTCAGCAGAACAAACAGTAGCCCCATAACCAGGGAACCGAGCACATTGACGGTCATGGTTCCCCATGGAAAACCACGCCCCAGCCAGCCATAGATCCCATTGGATACGAGATAACGCATCACGGACCCAAGGGCACCTCCTACGGCAATTGCGATCAGTTGCATGGGCAGGGATTATACATCAGGAACCGCTCCGCTTCGCCCCGAATGGCCTCTGGCCAGTAACAGCCATAGGGTGGTAACTAG
>JACNFK010000019.1 GCA_014384675.1 Candidatus Thiopontia autotrophica
CTGATGTTATAAAAAATATTAACTGGTTAATTTGCCCTATCTGCCCGCCACAAAGCGGATACAGATACACCGCAGGTTAGGCCAGTGATTTATACCCTTTAACCAACTATAGCTACTTGACCTAGGTCAAATTGAAACAATACTGAAACAATTAACTAACTGTAGTGGCCGTCTCATTGTAACAATAATTTCAATATAACAGAGCTGAACATCCCTTAATTTATGGTTAATTATCCTGCCCAAAAGGGGTTAAATTGATTTAAATCAGGTAATTTGTAAAGATGCCTCAATGCCCCCAGCAGTACGGTTGTTCAACGCAACTTTCCAACCATTTACATCTGCAAGATTTTTTACAATTGCCAGGCCAAGACCACTACCACCACTCTTGTCTGAACGGGACTCATCAACCCGATAAAAAGGTTGAAAGATATTTTTTAGATCTTTTTCAGGAATTCCCATGCCACGATTAAGAACACGGATAATTGTATGCTCTGGTGAACAATCCAGCCTCACCTCCAGACTCTCTCCATCTCCGTAACGGTATCCATTATCGAGATAGTTTGAGAGAATTCTATGCAACGCAGACAGGTCTATCTCTTTTTTGCACTGCCCGCTGTCGGCCCGCCACCCAACACGCATGCCGCCGCGAACTTTTCTATCTACCACCTCCGTTATCGCCCTGTTCAAATCAGTAAGCTCAAGCTTTCCCTGCTTGCCTCCCCGGGCAAACTCCATCGCCTCACTGATCATCTGATCCATCACATCCAGGTCGTCGATAATTCCCTCAACCAGCTCCGGACTCTGCTCTCTGGAGAGCATCTCTATACTGAGGCGCATGCGGGCAAGTGGGGTTTTGAGATCATGCGATATACCCACCAGCATGGTTGATCTATTTTCAGTCAGATTCTGAACGCTCTTTACCATCCAGTTAAATCGCTGCACCAGCGATGAAAACTCTGCGGGCCCCTTCTCTGGCAGAGGCTTGGGATAAGATCCCATAGCCATCTCCCCAACTGCACCACGCAACTTATTAATTGGCATAAGCAGCCAGCGGGTAAGATAGTAGACCAATACCATAGAGAGAAAAAATACTGCCAAAAACACCAACAACAGCACAGAGGGATTTAGACACCCCTTGCGCTCTTGGGAGAACCCTATACGTATTGATTTTCCTGTTTTGTGCTTTCCCCAAACTACCGGCAGATCAACCCAATAGTGGCCATGATCATGTCCATATGGATCATGATCACTCTCCCACATGGTTATGGGAACACCAAAACGTTCCTCAATTTCATCATCAACAAAGTGCCAGAACGGGATACGCCACTCTGCCGGTCTGATCTTCAGATCTGGGGAGCCCAGTATGAAACCGGTGAACTCATTCTCTCTCTCTGTACCATCAAACTCACCAGCAAGACGCAGAAGGGATGGGTTCTCTCTTATCTTCTCCAGGGCATCAACAAAGTGGTTAACCCTGGTCTCCACATTGGGCATCACCATCTGCTTGAAAAAGATAATGAAGGTAATCAACTGCAAGAAGAAAATCCCCAGCCCCACCAGAATCATGGTGCGACTATATAGGCTTTTTGGTAGTTTTAGTGGAAAGCGCACAAATCAGCTACTGGTGGAGAATATATAACCAACACCCCGTACAGTCTTGATAAAAACCGGATGGTGTGGATCTGCCTCAATCTTCTTGCGAAGCCTGGTGATTCTGACATCAATACTTCGATCGAAGGCCTCTTCTGAGCCACCATCCAGCAGGTCAAGCAGGTGATCTCTACTCAGTACATGGTTGGGGTGCTCAACCAGATGTCTCAACAGCTCAAACTCCCCACTGGTCACCTCTACAGCCTCTCCATTCTTGGTTAACGAGTAGCTGTTAAGGTCTACCTGATAATCTCCAAATGATACGGTATTTTGATCTTCTGCCCCTGCATCAGCTCTATCGAGTCGCCGTAAAACAGACTGAATTCGAGCCAGCAGCTCTCTTGGATTGAATGGTTTGGCCAGATAGTCATCCGCCCCCATCTCCAGCCCCACAATCTTGTCAATCTCCTCCCCCTTGGCGCTGAGGATAATGATCGGAATATTGCTGCTTGCACGAAGTCTGCGTGCAATAGAGAGTCCATCCTCACCCGGCATCATAAGATCCAGCACAATCAGATTTGGAGAAAATCCAGGGAGAACACTATCCATCTCCTCACCATCCTCTGCCGTCTCTACCTCATACCCCTGCTCATTGAGGTATCTGGAGAGCAGATCTCTTAGCTTTTGGTCATCATCAACAATCAGAATCTTGTTTTTTTCTCCCACAATACCCCCTTTTAATCAACCAGTTACTCTAAACCAACCCATAGAAACATACTGAAATAGTAGGAAATTTTACTGTAACAGCTGATCCATATAATAGTCCACAACTTAAACAAAATAAGGAATTACATTATGAAGTATTCAAACAAAATTATCACAACAGTTGCTGGAACACTATTGATCTCTGGTTCCGCTATGGCCTCTATAGCTGACGACCATACAGAGGCTGGATGGTCATCAGAGAACATGAGTGAGAACTATAGTGGCGAGCAAGTTAGCTACTCTGGGACTCCTCTCTCTGCAGAAGAGCTGAATGACAATGGTTTCAACTGGTCATCAGAGAGTCTTAGCAGCAACTTCCAGGAAGTTCGCTACACATTCGACGACTTTCTTGAGGAAAGTGGCTTTAACTTTTAATCCTTAACGGATTGAAACAATCTGAAATAGTGGTGAAACAACAGAGAAATGGTTGCCCACTATGATGAGAGTCGTGAACAGACACTGGAGGCCTCTCCCTCCTCCTCGATAGTCTCCAGTGTCTGTTCAGCTTGTTTATAGACAATTACCAATAACGAGAATAAGACCATGAAAAATATGACTAAAAATATTATCAATTTTGTAATGGATCCACTGGGCGAAGGATTCATTGTTATAGGCTCAATGCTCATGTTCGCTCTATTTGCCCTTTAGATAAAAGTTGTCCTCCCCCTAAATCCGATACACATTTCGAAGCTGTGTATCGGATTTTTTATTGCAACATACACAGATCAATTTAGTATATGAGATGACGATAAAGAGAGCGGTAGAGACCATACTTAACACCCTTAACAACCCCTTGATTGAGGTAATACTTGTATTCGGGATCATATTAACTGTTGTGATACTGATGTAATCGGAAAAGGGGACAGATTTATTTTTTCGTACGTGGCCAGCAAAGTGTGGGGTCAGAAAAATAAATCTGTCCCCTTTTTTTAATCAAAGATTCAAAGCACCCTCCATAGCACCCTCAGACCAATAAAAACAAAAAAGCAGCTTGCCTTAATTGACAAACTGCTTGTATTGGTGGGACATGAAGGATTCGATCGGCTAAGCCGAGGCGGCCGCAGGACGTCCACCGAAGGTGAGAATCCCCACATAAGCTGGAAATAAAAAAGCAGCTTGCCTTAATTGACAAACTGCTTATATTGGTGGGACATGAAGGATTCGAACCTTCGACCAAGAGATTAAGAGTCTCCTGCTCTACCAACTGAGCTAATGTCCCAAAATATGGGGTGACTGATGGGGCTCGAACCCACGACCACCGGAATCACAATCCAGGGCTCTACCAACTGAGCTACAGTCACCATTGTACGTTGCTCTAAAATATTATCCTGCCAAAAATGGCGCGCCCGGCAGGATTCGAACCTGCTACCCTCGGCTTAGAAGGCCGATGCTCTATCCTGATGAGCTACGGGCGCAGTATCTAAATTTGGTCGGGGTGGAGGGATTCGAACCCCCGACATTCTGCTCCCAAAGCAGACGCGCTACCAGGCTGCGCTACACCCCGAACACCGATTACAAAATCAGCGAGCGCGAATAATACCATCAACGGTCTGCAGGTCAAGATCGAGTGCTATAATGTTGCAACTTTTTTACCATTTATGGTGTTACGGAGCAGAAACAGGATGAGTGCGACTATCCTAGACGGAAAAGGAATTGCGACAGAGATCAAGGAGGATGTGCGTAGAGAGGTAGACTCCCTGCTCGCCAAAGGACATCGTCAGCCAGGTCTGGCTGTCATCCAGGTAGGTAGTGATCCCGCCTCTGGCGTCTATGTTCGTAACAAGCGCAACAGCTGTGGAGCTGCCGGCATTCTCTCTATTGAACACGATCTACCAGAGACAACCACCCAGGAAGAGCTACTTGCAATTGTTGATCAGTTAAACAACGATCCAACTGTTGATGGGATCCTGGTTCAGCTTCCCCTACCTTCACACATTGATCCTGAGACAGTTATTGAGGAGATTCACCCAGACAAGGATGTGGATGGCTTCCACCCCTACAACATGGGCCGGCTAGCTCTAAAGATGCCGGTACTTCGTCCCTGTACACCAAAAGGTGTAATGACACTTCTGGAACGAACCGGAATCCTGCTAGAGGGGAAGGAGGCGGTAATTGTGGGGGCCTCAAATATTGTGGGACGCCCAATGACCCTGGAGCTACTCTCTGCCCGCTGCACCACAACCACCTGCCACAGCAAGACGCAGGACCTAGAGGCTCATGTACGCCGTGCCGAGATCCTGGTTGTTGGTGTTGGAATACCAAACTTCATTCCTGGTAAATGGATCCGTGAGGGGGCTGTGGTGATCGATGTTGGCATCAACCGGCTGGATGATGGAACCCTGACTGGTGATGTCGATTTTGAGGGTGCAAGCAAAAATGCTTCCTGGATCACACCGGTACCCGGTGGTGTCGGTCCGATGACTATTGCCACCCTGCTACAAAACACCTTGAAGGCGGCCGAGGTTTTCCACGGCACCTAAGGAATCCCTGCAAAAGTGGTGGTGGTACCGTCCAAGCAACCGTCTGTGGCCAGGATGGCCACGGTCGAGCGATACATGGATGTACTTGAGCGTGTTGCTTGGACGGTACCACCACTACTTTCGCAGGGATATCAAACTATCCCCGGCGCCAGGTAGTACCCTCGGCACCATCCTCCAGCACAATCCCCTGCTCCACAAAGAGATCACGAATACGGTCTGACTCTGCCCAATCCTTGTTGGTACGTGCAGCTGCGCGATCCTCAATCAACTGCTCAATCTCCTCATCACTGAGACCACCCTCAGAGGATCCCTCCCCCTGCAGAAACTGCTCTGGATTCTGCTGCAACAGCCCAAGAATATCCGCCAGCTCTCTCAGAAGGGATGCATGAGAGGCAGCCGCTTCAGGTTGAACACTCGCTAGACGGTTGATCTCGCGCACCAGATCAAACAGCACAGAGAGTGCCTC
The DNA here is from genome assembly GCA_014384675.1 of Candidatus Thiopontia autotrophica. Lineage (NCBI taxonomy): Bacteria > Pseudomonadati > Pseudomonadota > Gammaproteobacteria > Candidatus Thiopontia > Candidatus Thiopontia autotrophica. The sequence continues at coordinate 5,302 of JACNFK010000019.1, forward strand.
CGGGGTATTGAAATCATCATCCATCGCCGCATTGAAGCGCTGTCCCCAACCGCTATCCTCAATTGCCTCTACCCCACCTGTCTCGATTCCACGCAGCGCAGTGTAGAAACGGGTGAGTGCCGCTTGGGCATTCTGCAGATTCTCTTCGCTGTAGTTGAGCGGGCTGCGATAGTGGCTGGTGAGCAGGAAGTAGCGAACCACCTCGGCTGGATATTTCTGCAACACCTCACGTATGGTGAAGAAGTTCCCCAGTGACTTTGACATCTTCTCGTCATCCACCCGCACAAATCCGGCATGCATCCAGTAGTTGACGAAGCTCTCGCAGGTCGCCCCCTCTGCCTGCGCAATCTCGTTCTCATGGTGCGGGAAGATCAGATCCATCCCCCCGCCATGGATATCAAAGTGGTTCCCAAGACACTGGGTCGACATGGCCGAACACTCAATATGCCAACCCGGACGCCCTCTGCCCCATGGTGAGTCCCAGCTGGGCTCATCCGGTTTGGCTGATTTCCAGAGCGCAAAGTCCACCGGATCTCTCTTGAGATCTCCTATCTTGACTCGAGCACCGGCCTGCAGATCCTCCAGGTTCTTGCCTGAGAGCTTGCCGTACTCCTCAATCTCCGAGACCTCACAGTAGACATCACCATTTTCCACCACGTATGCCTTGCCGTTGGCAATCAGCTTCTCGATCATGTCAATAATCTCGTCCATCGAGTGAGTTGCCCGTGGCTCCTGGGTTGGTGGTTCAATTCCCAGTGCTGCAGCATCCTCATGCAGAGCAGCCACAAAACGGTCCACCAGGTCATTGAAGTCTTCACCATTCTCATTGGCCCGATTGATAATCTTGTCATCAATATCGGTAATATTACGCACATAGTTCACATCGTATCCACGAGAACGGAGATAACGAACCACCACATCAAAGAAGACCATGACCCGAGCATGACCAACATGACAGAAGTCATAAACAGTCATCCCGCAGACATACATGTTGACCTTTCCATCATGGATTGGTTTGAAGGTCTCCTTGGAGCGACTCTGAGTATTGTAGATCTGTAACATGGCGAGAGATTATATCGCCACAAGTGATCAATATCACTCATAGTGTTATGATTCGCGCCAAGTTTTCACTAGAGACAGGAAGCAGATGAAGAAAAATATAATCAAACTGGGGGCAGCAGTTGCTGTTGTTGGTGCAATCCTTTTTACCGTAGTACCTACAGCACCTGCAGTTGCAAACGAGAAGAACCCTGAAATTGCGGCTAACGCCCCTGTGGTCGAGATCAAGACCAACCACGGGGATATAAGGTTACAGCTAGACTCTGCCCGTGCACCTTTCACCGTAATAAACTTTATCCACTACGTAGAGAAGGGCCACTACAACAGCACAATTTTTCACCGCGTTATCCCAGGCTTCATGATTCAAGGTGGCGGCTTCACAACAGACTATGAGAAGAGGCCAACTGATGACATGATCCCAAATGAGGCGGACAACGGCCTGAAGAACCTGCCAGGTACAATTGCCATGGCACGCACCAGTGACCCACACTCGGCTACTGCACAGTTCTTCATCAATACTGCCAACAACCGTTTCCTTAACCACACCAGAAAATCTCAACGTGGCTGGGGCTATACAGTATTTGGCAAAGTTGTAGATGGAATAGATGTAGTACGCAAGATTGAGCAGGTAGAGACCGGTTCAGGCGGCCCTTTCCGGACTGACGCACCACAACAGATGGTGGTTATCGAGTCTATCCAGATGATATCCAAATAAAATTTTTACGAATACAATCCGCGCAAACAAGGTTTGCATAAAACAGAGGAAAACCACATGAAAGTCAATATGACAACATCCCTTGGGGAGATCACCATTGAACTGGACGGCGACAAAGCCCCCAAGACTGTAGATAACTTTCTCGGCTACTGTCGTGACGGTTTCTATGACGGCACAATTTTTCACCGTGTAATTCCAGGATTCATGGTGCAGGGTGGTGGCATGGAGCCAGGCCTGACCGAAAAAACAACCAAAGATCCTGTTGAGAATGAGGCCGCGAACGGACTTGCCAATGATGTCGGCACTCTTGCCATGGCTCGTACCATGGACCCCCACTCTGCAACTGCACAGTTCTTCATTAATACCAACAGCAACAGCTTCCTCAATAACCCTGGTCAAGATGGCTGGGGTTACTGTGTGTTTGGCAAGGTTGTCGAAGGGATGGATATTGTTCGTGAGATCGAGAAGGTAGAGACCGGCAGCCACGGCTTCCATGATGATGTTCCCAAAGAGGATGTGGTCATCGAGAAGGTGTCTGTAGAGGAGTAGTCTGCAGGAGATGTCCACCTGCTTTATTGCCGACCTCCACCTCTCTGCCAGTCAGCCGGAGACGGTGGAGCGTTTTCTCCACTTTCTCGAAAGTGATGCCAGCCGACACGATGCCCTCTACATTCTGGGTGACCTGTTTGAGATCTGGCTTGGTGATGACCTCTCAGCGCCCGAATCAGAATCTATACTGCAGGCGCTGCATGGTGTCACCAGTAGCGGAACACCCATCTACATTCAACATGGCAACCGTGACTTTCTTCTTGGAGAGAGGTTTGAGCAGCAGAGTGGCTGCAAGCTGATCTCGGACCCATATCTGCTTGAAACAGATGGCTCTCGCATACTTTTGATGCATGGAGATCAACTCTGTATAGATGATACAAGCTATCAACGCTACCGTAACTTTATCCGCAACCCACTGATTCAGTGGATCATGCTCCACCTGCCAATATCTATACGCACCAGAATAGGCCAGAAGCTACGTGCCCGCAGTGATTATGACAAGGGCGAAAAAACGCAGGAGATAATGGATGTAACCAAATCCGAGGTTATACATACGATGAGCAGATGGAAAAGCCATACCCTTATTCATGGCCATACTCACCGTCCAGCTATCCACCACCTTGAGCCAGATGGAGAGCCAGCCATCAGGATCGTTCTTGGTGACTGGGAGTCAGAAAACAACGTGGTTATTTACAGTAACGGGAAATTTATCCAGCAGAGTATATAACCCAAATCCACAGATAGAAACATGAATACTGCACAACATCTTGACCCATATAGCAATATTTGCTTCCTTGGGTGTATCAATAAGTACACCGCGCGGAATCAAATTTGCTCTATGGATCAATCTGTTGCACATTATCCTACGTTTCTATCTGAGGATTTGGGTATAGACCGCTTCCGGTTGTCACGATCAAGTTGCTGTAGAAACCCAATCTCTGACTCACTGAATCCAGCCTCAACCCTTCCGGGCAGATAGAATGGTCCACGTATGACATAAGCCATATGCTCGCGCACCAGGCTTTCAAATGTCTCCTCAGGATCCACGCCACGTTTACCACAGAGATGATGAAACCATCTGGTCCCCGCTTTCACATGGCCCACCTCGTCACGCAGAATAATCTTCAATGTTTCAACACTCTGTTGATCACCAATTGAGGCGAGCTTATCCATAATCCCCGGATTAACATCTAGGCCACGGGCCTCAAGAATTCTTGGTACTAGCGCCATTCTCAACAGTGGGTCAGAAGCTGTCTTCTCCGCAGTCTCCCAGAGACCATTGTGGGCGGGAAAATCACCATACTCATACCCCAGCTGGTTAAGTCTCTCTCTGACAAGCTGAAAGTGATAGCGCTCCTCATCTGCAATCCGCAACCAGTCATCATAGTATGCGATTGGCATCTCACGAAAACGGTAGACTGCATCAAGAGCAAGATTAATTGCATTAAACTCAATATGGGCAATAGCATGAAGCATGGATGCATGCCCTTCCGGACTCCCGAGCCTTCTCCGTTTGAGCTCTCTTGGTGGCACCAGTTCCGGTTTGTGTGGATGGCCTGCCTGCCTGATTGGATCAGGTTGATTCATGGATTCAGAGCTGAGGCCTCCACTCTTCCAGAGCTCGTAGAGTCGCTCTGTCGATTCCAGCTTCTCTTCCAGACTATCCAGAAATAGGGTTAGCCCGGTCTCATCAAACAGATTCAGGAGGTCACTCGAGACCACGACTGAGATCCATCTTCAGATCCTCGATCTCCTCCAGACCTACCGCTACCCGCACCAAGCCATCACTAATACCCGCCTGCTCCTTCTCTTCCGGAGTAAGGCGGCCATGAGTTGTGGTCGCGGGGTGAGTGATGGTTGTTTTTGTATCACCGAGGTTTGCGGTGATGGAGACCATCTCGGTAGCATTAATCATCTTCCATGCAGCCTCCTTTCCTCCACTCAGCTCAAACGAGAGTATTCCGCCCGCACCACTCTGCTGGGTTGAGGCAAGCTCATGCTGGGCATGACTCTCAAGACCGGGATAGTGGACTACCGAGACCTCAGATTGCTGCTCCAGCCACCCGGCCAATTCCGTAGCATTTTTTGTATGTGCATCCATCCGCAACTTCAGGGTCTCCAGCCCCTTGAGGAAGATCCACGCATTAAACGGGCTCATGGAGGGGCCGGCTGTACGCAGGAAGCTGTATACATCATTTCCAACACCCTCCTCGGAACCGACCACTGCGCCCCCCATTGCACGCCCCTGGCCATCCAGATACTTGGTTGCAGAGTGGATAACGATATCTGCCCCTAGCGCCAGTGGCTGCTGCAGTGCCGGTGTACAGAAGACATTATCTACCGCCAATAGAGCGTTATTGCGATGCGCCAATTCAGCCAGTGCACTGATATCTCCAACCTGAGTCAATGGATTTGCCGGGGTCTCAAGAAAAAGGAGGCGGGTATTGGGGCGCATTGCCTGTTCCCACTGCAACAGATCGGTTAGAGAGACAAACGTTACCTCTACTCCAAACTTGGCCATAAACTGGTTAAAGAGAACAACTGTGGTTCCAAAAACACTGCGAGATACCACTACATGATCGCCAGCCTTCAGGACACCCATACAGGTTGAGAGAATTGCCGACATGCCTGATGCGGTTGCCACACAACGCTCTCCACCTTCCAGAGCGGCTAGACGCTGCTCAAATGTTCTTACTGTAGGGTTGGTGAAACGGGAGTAGATATTTCCTGGTTCATCTCCAGAAAATCGGGCCGCTGCCTGTTCGGCAGAGTCAAAAACGTAGCTGGAGGTAGGAAAGATTGCCTCACCGTGCTCACCCTCATTGGTTCTCTGGTGACCGGCTCGAATGGCTCTGGTTGCGAAACCGTACTCCTCTGGATCAATCATAACTGCCCCCTCTATACCTCAAGTTTATATGGAATTATGAACACCGAGCACCTCATCATCCTGCTGATTGCGCTTCTCTTTTTCAGAGTCACAGCGTGCTGCTTCAAGGTTTTCAAGATAGTCATCATCAATCCCGCCCGTTACGTAGTTGGCATCAAACACCGAGGTATCAAACTGCTTGATCTGCGGATTACCCTCCTGCACTGAATCTATCAGATCCTGCAGGTCCTGATAGATCAGGCGATCGGCCCCAATCAACTCTGCAACCTCCTCCTCGGTACGATCATGTGCAATCAATTCGGACGCAACCGGCATATCAATCCCATAAACATTCGGATAACGCACCGGCGGTGCCGCCGAGGCAAAATATACCTTTCTTGCACCAGCGGAACGGGCCATCTCGATAATCTGTGCAGAGGTGGTTCCACGTACAATTGAATCATCAACCAGCAATACATTCTTCCCCTTGAACTCCAGCCCAAGAGGGTTGAGTTTTTGTCTTACCGATTTCTTGCGCTGCTGCTGACCAGGCATAATAAATGTGCGGCCGATGTAACGATTTTTGATAAACCCCTCTCGATAGACAACATTCAGGGCATAGGCAAGCTCAGAGGCTGCAGTTCTGCTGGTGTCCGGAATTGGGATAACCACGTCAATATCATGCTCTGGCCACTCTCGGAGAATCTTGGTCGCCAATTTTTCACCCATACGGAGGCGCGCCTTGTGCACATGGACCTGATCGATAATAGTGTCTGGACGGGCAAAATATACATGCTCAAAAATACATGGAGATAGTACCGGATTCTCTGCACACTGCTTCGCAAACAGCTCTCCGCTGTTATCAATATATACTGCCTCACCTGGGTCCAGCTCACGTACCAACTGATAACCAAGCGTATCAATCGCCACGCTCTCCGAGGCGACCATATGCTCCTTGCGGCCATCATCAAGTGTACGTTCACCTATGCATAGAGGGCGAATACCAAATGGATCACGAAATGCAACGATGCCATATCCAGTAATAAGGGTTACTGCCGCATAACCTCCCTGACAGCGTCTATGCACCCCTGAAACAGCATTAAACATATCGTCCATATCAAGATGCATCTTTCCAAGGTGCTGGAGTTCATGAGCAAAAACGTTCAGCAGAATCTCGGAATCAGACTCTGTATTGATGTGACGAAGATCTTCCAGATAGAGGTCCTGCTTGATCTTGTCGGCATTGGTGAGGTTGCCATTATGCGCCAGAGCAATGCCATATGGGGAGTTCACATAGAAAGGCTGTGCCTCCGCGGAAGATGAACATCCTGCCGTAGGGTAACGGACATGACCAATCCCCATATTCCCCTGCAGTCGCAACATGTGGCGGGTATGAAAAACATCCTTGGCAAGGCCATTGGCCTTCCTTAAAAATATTTTTCCTTCATCACAGGTCATGATACCTGCCGCATCCTGGCCACGATGTTGCAGTACAGTTAATCCATCATAGAGTTGCTGGTTAACTGGTGAGCTGGAGACAATTCCGATAATTCCGCACATAGATAATTAGTTCAGTGATGTTCGAAAATATAAAGCGATACTCAGACAACCGGAGTATACGAGAAGTAGCTACGCAGGTGTTCAGGAAAATACTCTGTCAACCATGCTGAAACCTCCTGAAAATACTCCAGCAACAGTGATTCATGCCACCAGTTATCCTGTGGCAGAGGGGTAAGGCCAGCCAATAGCACGAGCAGCGAGACAATCAATACACCTCGTGCCGCACCAAAGAACATTCCCAACAGGTGGTCCATTCCTCCAAACCCTGAAAAATCTATCAGACTCTGCATGGCCTTGTTTATCAATGAACCGAGAATCAGGGTGACCAAAAACAGTAGGGCAAATGATGCCCCTGCACGCAGAGATGGGGTCTCTATCAGAGATTCAAAAATATGGGCCTGATCTGCAGAAAAATTTAACGCCACCCAGAATGCAATTATCCAGGTCACGAGAGAGATCGCCTCTTTGAAGAAGCCGCGAAGCAGACTGATCCCTGTCGAGATCACAATAATTCCCAAAATTACCAGGTCGGTCCAGTTCAGACCACTCTGTTCAACAACTGGAGGCATATGCTTTCCTTACTTGTCTCTCTTATGTTTGCGGTCTCATATGTGGAAACAGTAACACATCACGGATAGATGGCGAATCGGTGAAGAGCATTACCAGCCGATCAATACCGATGCCCTCACCCGCCGTTGGTGGCATACCGTGCTCCAGCGCAGTTACGTAGTCCTCATCATAGTGCATGGCCTCATCATCACCAGCCTCTTTCTCTTCGACCTGTCTGCGGAAACGCTCCGCCTGATCCTCATAATCATTAAGCTCAGAGAAGCCATTGGCGATCTCACGACCACCAACAAAGAACTCAAAACGGTCGGTAACAAATGGATCATCATCATTGCGACGAGCCAGTGGAGAGACCTCTGTAGGGTATGCCGTAATAAATGTTGGGTTCATAAGACGGTGCTCTACTGTTTTCTCGAAAATCTCAATCTGCACCTTGCCCAGACCGTAAGAGTCTTTCAGGGGAATCTCCATGTTCTCAGCTACTGCTCTGGCACTATCAAGATCATCCAGATCCTGTTCTGCAAGATCCGGATTAAAGTGCAAAATCGACTCTTTTACTGTCATCCGGGCAAACGGCTTGCCAAAGTCATAGGTGTCGCCCTGATAGCTTACCTGACTGGAACCCAACACCTCCTCCGTCACTCCACGCAACATCGCCTCAGTGGTGTCCATCAGATCCTGATAATCGGCATAGGCCTCATAGAACTCAATCATGGTGAATTCAGGATTATGGCGAGTTGAGAGCCCCTCATTACGGAAGTTGCGATTGATTTCGTAGACCCTCTCAAACCCCCCAACAACCAGACGCTTGAGGTAGAGCTCTGGTGCAATCCGCAAGAAGAGCTCCATATCCAGCGCATTATGGTAGGTGGTAAATGGACGCGCAGTTGCCCCTCCAGGGATCGCCTGCATCATCGGGGTCTCCACCTCCATAAAGCCGCGCCCATTGAGAAAGTCGCGGATATACTGCACTACCTGAACCCGAGTCTTGAATACATCTCGTGAGGCATCGTTCATGATCAGATCGATATAACGCTGACGGTATCTAGCCTCGGTATCTGTCAGCCCATGAAATTTCTCCGGTAGCGGGCGAACCGACTTGGTCAATATCCGGATGGAGTCAACCTTGACCGAGAGCTCTCCAGTCTTAGTCTTGAACATAACCCCTTCAGCACCAATAATGTCTCCAATGTCCCATTTCTTGAAGCCTGCATACAGCCCCTCTGGCAGGGCATCCCGCTGCACAAAGAGCTGTATCTTTCCGCTCATATCCTTGAGATGGGTAAAGGCCGCCTTGCCCATGACGCGCTTGGCCATCATCCGTCCAGCCACTGCTACCCGAACTCCCCGCTCCTCCAGTACCTCGGGCTCCATCTCTCCGTACTCGGCATGGAGCTCACCAGCGACCACATTCCTGCGGAAATCATTGGGGAAAGCATTCCCCTCCTCACGCAGCAGATCAAGCTTGCGACGCCGCTCCGCGATTAATCTGTTTTCATCAACTTTCTGGTTTTGTTCTTTTGACATCTTGCTCTTCTCTTCTGGATCTCCGCCTGCGCGGAGATGACTTTACAACCCAGACTTCAAACTCTCCTCAATAAACGGATCCAGATCACCATCCAGAACCGCCTGCGTATTTCCGGTCTCATGGCCTGTCCGCAGATCCTTGATCCGCGACTGGTCCAACACATAGGAGCGAATCTGGCTGCCCCACCCTATATCAGACTTGGCATCCTCTGCCGCCTGCTTCTCCTCATTCTGTTTCATCAGCTCCATCTCGTAGAGCTTGGCCTTCAACATGCTCATCGCAGTTGCCTTGTTCTTGTGCTGAGAACGCTCATTCTGGCACTGCACCACAATACCAGATGGTTCATGGGTAATACGAACTGCTGAATCAGTAGTATTTACATGCTGACCACCAGCTCCCTGGGCCCGATATGTATCCACTCGCAAATCGGAGGGGTTAATCTCTACATCAATATCCTCGTTCACCTCAGGATAGATGAATACCGAAGAGAAAGATGTGTGTCGACGATTACCTGAATCAAAGGGTGACTTGCGTACCAGGCGATGCACCCCAGTCTCTGTCCGCAGCCAACCGAAGGCATACTCACCCTTAACCTGAATGGTGGCAGATTTGATGCCAGCCACCTCACCCGCCGATACCTCCATCAACTCCACATCAAAACCACGACGATCACCCCAGCGCAGATACATCCGCAACAACATCTCCGCCCAATCCTGAGCCTCTGTTCCGCCAGACCCGGATTGAATATCGATAAAGGCATTGGATGCATCCTGTTCCCCAGAGAACATGCGCTGAAACTCCAGCATCTCAATCTCTGCGGTCAGCAACTCAAGATCGGCAACAACCTCTTCAACAGTATCATCATCACCCTCTGCCTCTGCCATCTGCAGCAGCTCATTGGCATCTGTTGTACCGCTGGAGAGCCGATCAATCCCCTCTACAATCTTCTCCAGTCGAGCCCTCTCCTTTCCCAGCCCCTGGGCCCGCTCCGGATCATTCCAGACCTCGGGTGATTCCAGCTCACGATTAATCTCAATCAGCTGCTCTGCCTTTTCAGCATAGTCAAAGATACCCCCTAAGAGCCTCTGTGCGCCCCTGTAGATCTTTGATCTGATTGTAGATTGGGTTGAACTCAATCATGGTTGCCTGCTTCCTGTGAACTTCTATAAACAGTGGGGAATTATACACACTCTCCCCATGTAAATAGTGGCTCAATGGTAACTACTTACAGCAATTATCATTATGGCGAACAGTTTATGATTGATCGACTTTAAAAACTATTTGCAACAGATTCTTGGCGCGGTATAGCGTAAAAAATGCAGCTGTTTGAGGGCGCCAGCCTGAGTTCTGCATTTTAGCGAAACCAAGCTGAGAAGTTGTGCAAATAGTTTTAGGAGAGAAATCATAAACTGTTAGCCATAATGATAATTGCTGAGCTATCAATCGTTCCAAAAACAGTGGCAGTTTTGTGCGGGCAGCCGTTTGCGGACAGGACGTCCGCAATCGAGCGACACATGGATGTGCTTGAGTGAGCTGCATGAACAAAACTGCCACTGTTTTTGGAACGATTGATACTTACGTTACGAGTTGATAATGGTCTCTACAATTAACTGTAAACTATCTCTACCCCGCCATCGATTGACATCCATCCGGTAGACAATCTCCAGATTATCACCCCGCTCCGGCAGCAACTGCTCTGACTGATAAAAGGCAATTGCATCTACACGATCACTAGATTCGCTATCACCCAAAACAAGTTTCAGATGATTCTCACCAACGATGCGCCAGTCATCCAGAACAAAAACATCCCGAAACAGGGGCTCGGGAAAGCCCTGTCCCCAGGGACCTGACTCCCTCAACAGCTCTGCCGTCTCTAGCAGACGCTCTCCACTGGAGAGTCCACCATCAGTATAAAGCACCCCCTCCAGCATCTCCTCACTGACCAGAGTGGAGACCGACTGTTCAAACAGGGTTCTGAAGAGTTCAAAATCGTGTTCACGAATGGACACCCCTGCTGCCATTGCATGCCCCCCAAACTGGAGAACCATGCCGGGACTTTTTTTGGATATGGCATCAATCAGGTCCCTTATATGAAGACCAGAGATAGAGCGTGCAGAGCCTTTCAGGGTGCCACTTTCCCCACGGGCAAAGACAATTACTGGCCGATGCAACTGCTCCTTGATTCTCCCCGCAACAATTCCAACCACACCCTCATGCCAGTGTGGCTGATAGAGGGCAAGAGCTGAAGAGAGCCCCTCCCCATCCAGATGCAGGGACTCTATGATGGATTCTGCATCCTCCCGAATTCCTGCCTCTACCTCACGACGCTGTCGGTTGATGCTGTCTAGTGCCTGCGCCTGAGTAAGAGCCTGCTGCCTATCCTCTGCCAGTAGACAATCAATCCCCGCCCCCATCTCCGCCATGCGTCCTGCCGCATTGATTCGAGGGCCAACAGTGAATCCGAAATCGGAGGCCACTACACGACCCTGCTCTCTACCCGCCACCTCCAGCAGTGCAGCCACACCTGGTGAACAGTGACCCTGACGAATACGCTGAATACCGCTGTTCACCAAAATCCGATTATTCCGATCCAGCCTCACCACATCTGCAACTGTTCCAACTGCGACCAGATCCAGCAATGTTGCCGGGTTAAAGTCAGACCCCAGTTTCTGTCTGACAGCACACACCAGATAAAAGGCAACCCCAACACCGGCGAGGTTGGGGCTTGCAAAATCATCACCATGTTGGTTCGGATTTACAATCACATCGGCTGCCGGAAGCTGGTCACCAGGAAGATGATGATCGGTAACTACTACAGCCATTCCAGCCCTCTTTGCCGCCTCTCCCCCGCCAATACTCGATATTCCATTATCTACCGTTATCAATAGATTAGGTTTATATTTTAATGTTAATTCAACTACTTTTTCAGAGAGGCCATAACCATGTCTCTTGCGATCTGGCACCACATAATTGATATTTGCCCCCATCGATTTGAGGCCACGCATAGAGACCGCACAGGCAGTTGCGCCATCCGCATCGTAGTCGGCAACAACAACAATGGAGTCACCACGACCGATAGAGGAGGCAACAAGCTCTGCAGCCTGTTCCACATTTTTCAGGGAGGATATAGGGAGAAGATTCTTCAGGGAGTGGTCCAGCTCTGCAACAGAGCGGATGCCACGAGAACGATATATGCGGTCCAGTATGGATGGCACCCCCTCCAGCGGTTGGCTGTCAGGAACGGTGCGCTGGACAACTCTCACAGTCTTGAGGCCCGTCTGGAAAAAATGGTTTTGCCCCGCTCTATCAGCTTCTCAAAACGCGATGGCTCTCTCCATACCCAGATGCCATTAGCCCCCTCAACCTTGTGGGGAATAGATATGTGACTATCTGCGAGATCACCTATTGATGCATGGTGCAGCAACATCTGCACCTCATTGAGGAGACGCTTCCATAGAAGCTCATCGTCCCCTGCAGGCATGGCATCATGGACATTTGCACCAACCACATGGTGCAGAGGTGTTGTCTTTACAGCCACCCCTGTCGAGAGTTGCAGCCTCCAGTCGAGATCATCATGGTAACTGAGCACCATGTTCATCTCACTAAACAGCGGCTCAAGTCTATTAATCAAATCCTGCTGCTCTTTGACAGAGATGGAGCCCGGCTCAATCTCGAAAAGACGAAGCACATCCCAGTCTGCGACCAGGTGTACAGGCGCTACACGAAATATCTCCACAGACTACATGTTGTTAAGGATTGCTCCCTTAACATCTTCCAGGGTCGCATCAACAGTAATCAGTTCCCGCGTGCTCTGTTTAATAGCTGTGTCTGGATCCTTCAACCCATGTCCAGTCAGGGTACATACAATCTTGCTGCCAGCCGGGATCTTTCCACTCTTGAGATCACGCAGAGCACCCGCTACAGATGTTGCCGATGCCGGCTCACAGAAGACCCCCTCTCTCTCTGCCAGTAGTTTCTGTGCGGCCAGTATCTCCTCATCCGTACACTCGTCAAACCAGCCGCCAGACTCCTTCTGCACATTCCACGCCTTGTCCCAGCTCTGTGGGTGACCAATACGAATTGCAGTTGCCACAGTCTCTGGCTCATCTACCATCTCGCCACGCATAAAGGGGGCAGCCCCTGCAGCCTGATAACCAACCATGGTTGGGCGGGTCGGAACGATGCCATCCTCGGCATACTCCACATACCCCATCCAGTGGGCAGAGATATTGCCCGCATTACCAACTGGCAGACAGTGGTAGTCAGGGGCAGCGCCCAGCTCCTCAATAATCTCAAATGCCGCTGTCTTCTGACCCTGCAGGCGGAACGGGTTGATGGAGTTAACAATGGTAACCGGAGCCTCTTCACCCACCTCTTTCACCAGCTGCATGCCATCATCAAAATTGCCATGAATCTGAATCACTACCGCCCCATGCATCATTGCCTGAGCAAGCTTGCCCAGCGCAATCTTGCCGTCTGGAATAAGTACGAAAGCGGTAATACCGGCGCGTGCCGCGTAGGCCGCCGCTGCAGCCGAGGTGTTTCCGGTAGAGGCACAGATAATAGCCTTGCTACCCTCCTCTACCGCCTTGGTCACCGCCATACACATGCCACGATCCTTGAATGAACCTGTTGGATTGAGCCCCTCGTATTTCACATAGATCTCTGCATCGACCCCCATCTCACCGGGGATATTCTTCAGCTTGATCAGCGGGGTATTGCCCTCGCCCAGATCGATGATTTTTGTATCCTCGCTTATGGGCAGACGGTCACGGTAACGATCCAAAAGACCTGTGTAGTGTTTTCTAAATGGCACGATAGTTTTCTCCAACTACAAAATTTTCAGCCCTAAATGGCCTCACATAATTATAACCGCTTACCCATATGAGCCGGTTCTCTTTATCAACGCAGTGGCTGCGCCCTGTTTTCTGCCTGTTTTTCAGAAGAAGCCTGCCAGTGTTTGAGCGTAGCGAGTTTTGGCAGGTGCTGAAAAATGGGTGGCAAACAGGGATAGAAGCAGCCTTTGAGAAGAGAAAGAGAGCAGGCTCATATGGGTGAGTGGTTACCATATTTTAATCGAGTGTCTCCATACGGATCCGCATAACCGATCCATATACACAATCCAGCGCCTCAATGGCAGAGAGCGCACGGTTCATCCGCCCCTCCTCTGTCTTGTGGGTCAAAAGTACAATGGGTGCTCTTGACCCTTCATTCTCGATATCCTTCTGCATAAAGGCCTCGATACTTATCTCCTCCTCCCCCAGAATCCTGGTGATCTCTGCAAGCACTCCAGATCGATCCTCAACCTCCATCCTCAGATAGTAGGCGGTCTCGATATCATCAATTGACAGTATCGGTAAATCCTTCAGGGCATCAGGCTGGAATGCCAGATGTGGCACCCTGTTTTCAGGGTCTGCAGTCAATGCACGTACCACATCTACTGTATCTGCAACCACAGCAGAGGCGGTAGGCTCATCACCGGCCCCCGCTCCATAGTATAGAGTTGGTCCTACAGCATCACCCATCACCAGCACTGCATTCATCACCCCATCCACATTAGCGATCAACTGTCTCTCCGGGATCAGGGTTGGATGTACGCGCAGCTCCACACCAGCCTCAGTCTTGCGTGCCACTCCGAGATGCTTGATGCGATATCCAAGCTCCTCTGCATAGGAGACATCCTCTGCCGTAATTTTGGTTATCCCCTCTGTCATCGCCTTGTCAAATTGCAGCGGAATACCAAAGGCGATGGAGGCAAGAATGGTCAGCTTGTGTGCTGCATCAATTCCCTCTACATCAAAAGTTGGATCTGCCTCGGCATAACCCAGCTCCTGCGCCTCCTTGAGCACATCATCAAAGGCGCGTCCCTTGTCTCTCATCTCTGTGAGAATGAAATTTCCGGTGCCGTTAATTATTCCAGCCAGCCACTGAATCTGGTTAGCTGCCAGCCCTTCGCGGATCGCCTTGATGATCGGGATACCACCAGCCACTGCAGCCTCAAAGGCAACCATGACCCCCTTCTCCTGTGCCAACTCGAACAGCTCATTGCCATGGGTTGCAATCAGTGCCTTGTTGGCAGTCACCACATGCTTGCCCTGCGAGAGTGCCTGCACCACCACCTCACGGGCAAATTCGGTGCCGCCCATCAACTCCAGAACAATATCAATATCCGGATCATTAGCTACCTCAAACGGATCCGTAGTCAGCCGTATCCCCTCTGTCTCACAGATTCTCGGGCGCTCCAGATCACGTACTGCAGCCATACTAATCTCAATCTGCCGACCAGCACGACGTGCTATCTCTGCTGCATTGCGGGTTAGTACATTTACACTTCCACAACCAACTGTCCCCAGTCCGAGAACACCTACTTTTACTGGCTTCATCTTTTAATTACTTCCCTGTTACTGTTCAACGTCAAGAACACCATCACTCTTGAACATCTCTCTGATTCCACGTACCGCTTGTCGGGTACGGTGCTCATTCTCAATTAATCCAAAACGGACATAGCCATCTCCATACTCACCAAATCCGATTCCCGGAGAGACCGCAACCTTGGCCTCACTCAACAATTTCTTGGAGAACTCCAGTGACCCCATCTCACGATAAGGCTCAGGAATTGGTGCCCACACAAACATTGTTGCCTTTGGTGGCTCCACCTCCCAGCCCACTGAGTTGAGGCCGCTACAGAGTGCATCCCTGCGCTTGAGATACATGTCACAAATCTCATGGACACACTCCTGAGGCCCTTCAAGTGCAGCTATTGCCGCCACCTGTATCGGGGTGAACATGCCGTAATCAAGATATGATTTCATTCGTGCCAGGGCAGCAACCAGTGTCGGATTACCAACCATGAAACCAACACGCCATCCTGGCATATTATAGCTTTTAGAGAGGGTAAAGAACTCTACTGCAATCTCCTTGGCACCATCTATCTGCAGAATTGATGGTGATTGATAACCATCAAACACGATGTCTGCATAGGCAAGATCGTGGATAACCCATATCTGATGCTCTTTTGCCAATGCCACAACCTTTTCAAAGAACTCCAGATCAACACAGTGGGTTGTTGGATTGCCTGGAAAATTGAGCACCAACATCTTGGGGCGTGGCCATGAATTCTTGATCGCCTTCTCGAGCTCTGCAAAGAAATCCCCATCAGGAGTAAGCGGAACATGACGGATATCTGCCCCCGCAATAATGAAGCCATAAGGGTGAATTGGGTAGGCTGGATTGGGAACCAGCACAGTATCCCCCGGACCAACAGTAGCCAATGCCAGATGTGCCAGCCCCTCTTTTGATCCAATGGTTACGATTGCCTCTGAGTCCGCATCCAGATCAACCTCGTAGCGGTCATGATACCAGTTGCATATTGCCCTGCGTAGACGCGGAATGCCCCTGGACATGGAGTAACGGTGGGTATCTGGACGTTGTGCGGCCTCCGTCAACTTGTCAACTATGTGTTGCGGAGTTGGTTGATCGGGGTTTCCCATCCCGAAATCGATGATGTCCTCTCCCCGCTGCCTCGCCTTTGCCTTCAACTCATTAACGATATTGAATACGTATGGCGGCAACCGTTTGATTCTCTGGAAATCCTCAATCAAGACCTTAACTCCGATCATTTAGTGCCTAAGGAAGCTCTGATTAAGTCACTTCGTGACTCAATCAGAGCTCCCTCTCAAGTTATCCTATGGGGGAAGGGTTAAAGCTCCTCCCCCAAACCCCCATCCCATTACGCTTTTTCAGAGATTCCCTAAAAAATTAGACGAAATTATACCTCAGTAATCTTGTATAGAGTAGAAACCATGACCAGGAAACAGCCAGGGCAACCTAAAAAAGTGTCTCTTCTGAATAGCCTGAGCGCTCAAGAACATCATGCAGATGCTGAAGTGCATCCAGCTGAATCTGTCGTACCCGCTCACGGGTAATCCCCATCTCTTTGCCAAGTTCTTCAAGAGTCATCTCATCTTCTCCCAACAACCCAAAACGGTGAATAACAACCTTGCGTTCACGCTCCTTAAGGCTATCTAGCCACTCGCTCAGATGGGTGAAAATTTCGTCCCTGAGAAACAGATCATCCTGATCCTCCAGTGAGGTATCTTCAATTCTGTCACCAACTGTCCTGCTGGAGCCCTTCACAACCGGCAGTTCCGTTGATGTCGGGATCTCCCTAAGCTTTAGAATTTTATCAACCTCTTCCGCCGTCTTATCAAGCGATGTCGCGATCTCGGAAATTGAGGGCTCATGGTTTATGGATTGAGTAAGACGACGAGACTCTCTCATATAACGCCCCATCTCTCTCATGACGTGGACTGGCAAGCGCACTGTACGGGCCTGATTCATCAATGCTCTATCAACCCCCTGTCTTATCCACCAGGTAGCATAGGTTGAAAAACGAAAACCTCGCTCTGGGTCAAATTTTTCAACAGCACGAATCAGGCCAAGATTTCCCTCCTCCACCAGATCCATAAAGGCGACGCCTCGATTCTGATAACGCCTGGCGATACTTACTACAAGACGCAGATTGGATTCAATCAGATGATTCTTGGCATCCCTGTCACCCTTTTGTACTTTACGTGCACATGCACACTCCTCCTCCGCGGTCAGTAGCGGAAACTCCCGAATCTCCTGCATATAGAGATGGAGGGCATCATGGTCCTTTCCCTTCAGTTTGCTGGATGCAAACTTCTCTTGATCTGAACTGCCCATTACGCCACCTACCTACCACTCCCTGAGAGTTTTGCCAGGTATCTCATTGGGTCAACCGGTTTTCCATTTTTTCTGACCTCGAAATGCAACTTCACCCGATCGGTACCACTCTTCCCCATTGCTGCGATCTGCTGACCAATTTTTACAACATCCCCCTCCCTAACCTGCAGCTGACTATTATGAGCATAGGCTGTCAATAGATTATTGTCATGCTTGATGATTAACAGCTTTCCATAACGCACCAGACCGGTGCCGCTATAGACCACCTTGCCATCACCTGCGGCAACAATTGGGTCACCCTCTCTACCACCAAACTCAACTCCTGTAACCCCCCTCTCTTTGGAGTACCGTTTAATAATTTTTCCAGATGAAGGGCGGCCCATGCTGGTTGCGGCAGAAGATCTACTAACTGCCGTTATCCTCTTGCTCGATTTTGATATCGGCTTTGGTTTTACCCCTGTTATCTGTCCGGCAGATAGCGCCGACCTCAACCTTAACTTCTGCCCCACATGAATCTGATAAGGTGACTTCAGGCTATTCCAGCGTGCCAGATTAGCCATTTTAATATTCAGCCTCTCTGCAATAACACTTAATGTATCTCCTGGTCTCACAATATAGTAATCACCAGTTACAGGCTGTGGTTTTGAGGATTGTGAGCTGTTTGGGTGCAGACGTAATTTCTGCCCCTTGTGGATTCTGTATGGAGAACTAATTCCATTCCACCTGGCCAGATCAAGATAATCCAGATCAAATTCCATAGCTATCATGTAGAGGCTGTCACCTGTACGCACTGTATAACTTTCCTGAATCTCTCCAATAAGATGGGTCTGATTAGAGACCGGAGATAGTGATGGACGACTGCTGCTGCAGCCCACCAGCAGGGAGACAACAACAAACAGGGGGATTATGGCTACTATCTGTCTCATCAATGTCGCAAGAAGTAGTAGATGGCTGCAAGTAGCACGGCAATCCATCCCAGACGAGACATCCAGCCACGCTCCATCTTGAGGAACTTTTCTCCTCCCCAGATAACAAATGCCGCCACCAGAAAGAAACGGGCGCCACGACCAATAAGTGAGGCCACCAAAAACAGTGGAAGCGACATGGCCAGCGCTCCAGCACTGATAGTAAACAGCTTGTATGGGATTGGTGAAAACCCGGCAAGGAAGATAATCCATATGCCCCACTCTGCAAACAGTGCCTTGGCGTGATCGTATGAATCCTGCAGCCCCCACTGCGCAATAAGTGGCTCAACCAGCTCCATTCCATAGAGCCCAATCAGGTAGCCGAAAACTCCGCCGAGCACCGAGGCAACCGTTACCAGAGTTGCATATCGCCATCCTCGAGAGGGGTGCGCCAGGGTCATTGGTGCAAGCAACACATCAGGTGGAACCGGAAAGAAACTGGACTCCGCAAAACTAAGACCTGCCAAAACAGGTTCGGCATGAGGGCGATCTGCCCAGACGGCAACCCTCTCATTCATTCTATTCATCCACTCCATTATCTTGCTCCTGACCTCATGGGCACAAACTTCACCCTCTCCAGAACCTCCTCTTCATACCCATCTACTGTTTTTGTCAGCTCCAAAAGTTTCTGCTCCTGCTTCTCTGGCCCTACTGGCACCACCATTCTTCCACCAATCTCCAGCTGTCCAAGAAGACGGGTGGGAATTCCTGCCGGTGCTGCAGTAACAATAATTGCGTCAAATGGAGCCTTCTCCTCCCACCCCACATGACCATCGTCCAGCTTCATCTCTACATTCAGAATTCCCATCTCGGCAAATCTATCCTGTGCCCTGCGAATCAATGCACCAATACGTTCTACAGTGTATACATGTGGTACAAGTTGCGCGAGGATTGCAGTCTGGTAGCCAGATCCGGTTCCGATCTCCAACACCCGTTTTGGGCGCCCATGACGCATCAGCGACTCCGTCATCAGGGCAACGATATAGGGCTGCGATATAGTCTGTTCATGGCCGATTGGCAACACCACATCATCGTAGGCCCGGTACGCCAGCGCCTCATCCACAAACTGGTGGCGAGGAACCGTCCGGATTGCATTCAGCACCTCAAGATCCGTGATCCCCTGCTTCTCCAGCTGACTTATAAGACGCTCTCTAACCCGACGTGAACGAAAGCCAACCTCATAGTTATTCATGAGAGCCACTGCTCCATTCCATCTATCATTGTGCGTTGTGTCAGGTCGGTATGAATTGGGGTTACCGAGATCCAGCCACTCTCTACAGCATGAAAATCTGTGCCATCTTCTCCATTTTCAGCTTTGCCTGCAGCGCCTACCCAATATATATCCTTGCCACGTGGATCCTTCATTTTTACCACTGGCTCTGAACGATGTCTTCTGCCAAGACATGTTGCCTTGAAACCATGAATCTCTTCCCAGGGAAGATTTGGCACATTTACATTAAGGATAGTCTCTGGCTCCAGAGGATGCTGTTTAAGTCTCTCCAGTATCTTCTCAACTGCAATAGCGGCAGATTCAAAATATTGACACTGGTCCTCCCTGCAGACCAGAGAGACCGCAATTGCCGGCAGCCCAAGAAAGCGCCCCTCCATGGCGGCGGCAACCGTACCTGAATAGAGCACATCATCTGCCATGTTGGCACCGGAATTTATTCCGGATACCACAATTTCCGGATCCTCATCCAGCAATCCTGTAAGTGCCAGATGAACCGAATCAGTCGGGGTGCCATCTACGGAGTAATCTCCGTTCTCATGGGTAAACAGGTGGAGAGGATGCTCCAGGGTCAACGAATTACTGGCGCCACTACGATTGCGATCAGGGGCAACTACTACTACCTCGTTGCTCTTGGCGAGATGTTTACGCAAGGTCTGCAGGCCGGTGGCATTTACACCATCATCATTACTAAGGAGGATTTTCATAAGGTATCGATTCTACAAAAAAAGGGACCCATCCGGGTCCCTTTTTTCTCTATGAAAGCTCTGATTAAGTCACTTCGTGACCCACTCAGATCTCCCAGATCTCCATCACAAGTTTTATACAGCCTTCATGCTCAGACGAATACGTCCCTGGCGATCAACCTCAAGCACCTTGACCTGAATTGTGTCACCCTCACTCAGATGGTCTCCAACCTTCTCGACCCGCTCTTCCGAAATCTGTGAGATGTGAACCAGGCCATCCTTGCCGGGAAGAATGTTTACGAATGCACCAAAGTCCATCAGCTTGACAACTTTGCCCTCATATATCTTGTTTACCTCAACATCGGCAACGATAGTCTCAATCCGCTTCTTCGCCTCATTGGCAGCCTCACCATCTGTTGCTGCAATCTTGATACTTCCATCGTCATCCAGATCAATCTTCACTCCGGTCTCTTCCTGGATGCCACGGATAACCACACCACCCTTACCGATTACATCACGAATCTTGTCAGGATCAATCTTCATGGTGAGATAACGTGGCGCAAACTCTGAAACCTCATCACGCGGTGTAGAGATAACTGCATTCATTTCACCAAGAATATGGAGACGTGCATCACGTGCCTGATCCAGTGCAATCTCCATGATCTCACGGGTGATTCCGGTAATCTTGATATCCATCTGCAGGGCTGTGATGCCCTCTTCAGTGCCGGCCACCTTAAAGTCCATATCACCCAGATGATCCTCATCACCAAGGATATCTGTCAGAACCGCAAACTCATCTCCCTCCTTGATAAGACCCATCGCAATACCTGCAACCGGAGCCTTCAGGGGAACACCTGCATCCATCATTGAGAGACTGCTGCCACAGACAGAGGCCATGGAGCTTGATCCATTGGATTCAGTAATCTCGGAAACCACTCGCAACGTGTATGGGAATTCATCATTACTTGGCACAACCGCCTGCACACCACGCTTGGCCAGCTTGCCATGACCAACCTCACGACGGCCCGGGCTGCCAACACGACCAGTCTCACCAACGGAGAATGGTGGGAAGTTGTACTGCAGCATGAACGGATCCTTAAAACTTCCTTCAAGCGCATCAATAATCTGGGCATCACGCTCGGTACCGAGTGTAGTTACTACCAGTGCCTGAGTCTCGCCACGGGTAAATAGTGCCGAACCGTGGGCACGAGGAATAACTCCTGTTTTTACATAAATTGGACGAACCGTTTTGGTGTCACGTC
Organism: Candidatus Thiopontia autotrophica; assembly: GCA_014384675.1. Taxonomy (NCBI): domain Bacteria; kingdom Pseudomonadati; phylum Pseudomonadota; class Gammaproteobacteria; genus Candidatus Thiopontia; species Candidatus Thiopontia autotrophica. The sequence goes on from JACNFK010000019.1 coordinate 26,993, forward strand.
CATCAATTCGTGGGTTACCCTCAATAATACGACTACGTACTATCTTCTTCTCAAGCTTGCTGACTGCACCTTTAACGGTATCTGCATCCCACTCACTATCTTCAGTGGCCAGCTCTGCAACAATCTGGTCACGCACCTCGCCCATACGGCCGTAACGCTCCATCTTGTCTGCAATCTGGTAGGCCTCAGTTACACCCTCGGCACCTGCTGCTGCAACTGCATCGGTCAGGGCGCTATCTTCTGCGGCAGCCTCCCAATCCCACTGCTCTACACCAAGCTCTGCAACCATCTCGTTGATAGAGTTGATAACAACCTGCATCTGCTCATGACCAAACAGTACTGCCCCAAGCATTGCCTCTTCGGAGAGAATGTTTGCCTCGGACTCAACCATCAATACCGCATCTGCAGTACCGGCAACACTCAACTCCAGATCAGATCCCTCTTTCTCACTTGCTGTTGGGTTAAGAATATACTCACCATGGCTATAACCAACCTTGGCTGCACCAATAGGGCCCTGGAATGGAACCCCGGAAAGTGCCAGTGCTGCAGAGGTGCCGATCATTGCCGGAATCTCTGAATCTATCTCTTTATCAGAGGATATAACTGTCGCAATTACCTGCACCTCACTCATGAACCCCTTGGGGAATAGCGGACGAATTGGACGATCAATCAGACGCGAGGTCAGTGTCTCTTTTTCTGTAGGGCGACCCTCTCTGCGGAAGAAACCACCCGGGATCATTCCAGCAGCGTAAAATTTTTCCTGATAGTTAACAGTCAGAGGGAAAAAGTCGCGTCCCTCACGTGCCTCCTTTTCGGCAACAACAGTTACCAGAAGAACTGTATCCCCCATGCTAACCTTGACTGCACCAGATGCCTGACGGGCGATCTCACCTGTCTCTATTGTTACTGTCTGATTTCCGTATTCAAAACTCTTTATGATAGGTGTCATCTATTCTCTTCCCTGACCCATAATGGCTGACCCATAATGGCTAATGGATGCTAGTAAAACAGGGCCCATCCCCGTTTCAATGTAATTAATAATTCTGCGCTTATCGACGCAGACCGAGATCTGCAACCAGCTTGGTGTAACGACCACCATCACTACTCTTCAGATAATCAAGTAACTTTCTGCGCTGATTAACCATCTTCAGCAGCCCCTGACGGGAGTGGTGATCCTTGTTGTGCTCCTTGAAGTGCCCGGTAAGATCCTGGATTCGTGCTGTAAGTAGCGCGACCTGAACCTCTGGTGATCCGGTATCACCCTCTGTACGCTGATATTTCTGAACAATCTCGCTTTTTTGCTCTGCATTCACTGACATAACTCTATTAACTCCATAACCGCCGTCCAGATTTGAACGACTCTAAAAAAATGCTCACGACTTAAAAATGAAAGGTGCGTATTTTATCGATGCAGGCCCAACTCCACAAGGAATATCTGATAAATCATGAGGGGGTCAGGTCTGCGTTTTTACTGTTATTTGATACGATCATCAAATAACAGTAAAAACGCAGACCTGACCCCCTTGCCTGTTCTTAACTATGAAACCAACCTTCTGGGGGCCACTCGGCCATCATCAATAATCTCGCCCACTCCAACAAACTTTTCCACATCATCATAGATACGAACCCAGCCATCCTCTGGCGCACCAGAGACCTGTATCGGTTGTCCCTGACGAATATAGTAACTACTATCCCTGTCCAGCTGAACCTTGTCGTAATCCTCTACAGCGCTATCGAGAGATAACAGGCGGCTATCCAGCCCTCTGTTTCCATCTGCCTCTCTGATCTCTTCCAGCTCCTCAATAGTCAGAAGGTCATCTTCCTTATATGGTCCCAACGTGGTTCTACGCAGCTCTGCTACATGAGCACCACATCCGATGATCTCACCAATATCCTCAACCAGGGTACGAATATATGTACCCTTGGAGCAGTGCACACTTATGGTCATCCGCTCTTTATCTGCATCAAGCCCAATAAAATCGAGAGCATAAATAGTCACCTGTCGAGGCTCCCGCTCAATCTCAATCCCCTGGTGAGCCAGTTTATAGAGGGGCTGACCATTAACCTTGATGGCTGAGTGCATTGGCGGAATCTGTTCGATATCACCTCTGAACTGCTCCAGTGCGTTTTTGATTATCTCTTCACTAACACCCTCAACCGGGCGCTCACTGACCACCTCGCCCTCGGAATCACCTGAACGGGTAACCACGCCAAGCTGACACTCTGCCACATAACTCTTGTCGGCATTCAGCAGAAATCCAGAGAACTTTGTCGCCTCTCCCAGGCAAATTGGCAAGATACCTGTAGCAATTGGATCAAGGCTCCCTGTATGTCCCGCCTTCTTCGCGAAGAAAAGATGCTTTACTCGCTGCAGTGCACCATTGGAGGTAATACCTGCCGGCTTATCCAGTAGCAGGATTCCAGAGACATTGCGCCCCTTGCGGTTTCTTCTTCCCATAACTACTGCTCTTCCTGACGCCCAGAAGGGTGTCTGGAGTTATCCTCGGCCACAACCTTGTCAATCAATGACTCCATGTCGCTACCATACTCAACTGACGTATCATGTCTGAAATGCAATAGCGGTACGGTTCGCAACTGCAGACTCTTGCTCAATCTTGAACGCAAAAATCCTGCCGAATGATCCAGTGCTTGCAGCGTCTCTTCCACCGAACTACCTTCACCAAACAGAGTAAAGTAGACCGTTGCATGAGAGAAGTCAGAGGTGACATTGACTGCGGTGATTGTTACCCAGCCCACTCTGGGATCCCTCAACTCACGTTGAATAAGTTCACCTAAAGTGCGTTTTACCTGCTCGCCAACCCGACGAGTACGTTCATTATTCATTGCCAACCAGCTCTTGATTCGTCAACTACAAGGTTCTCGCAACCTCTACACGCTCGAAGACCTCAATCTGATCTCCCGCCTTCACATCGTTATAGCTCTTCACCCCGATACCACACTCTGTTCCAGCACGAACCTCGCTGACATCATCCTTGAATCTGCGCAGCGACTCCAGCTCACCCTCGTAGATTACGATATTGTCACGTAATACACGGATCGGACTGTTTCTCTTGACCACACCCTCAGAGACCATACATCCCGCAATGGCACCAAGTTTTGGAGAGCGGAAGACATCACGTACCTCTGCAAGGCCGACAATCTCCTCCTTGAAGTCTGGAGAGAGCATTCCCTCCATTGCGCGCTTGATTTCATCAATCGCATCATAGATAACGCTGTAGTAGTGGAGATCAATCCCCTCTGACTCAATCAGCTTCTTGGCAGTTGCATCGGCACGTACATTAAAGCCGATCACAATCGCATTGGACGCTACCGCAAGATTGGCATCCGACTCATTAATTCCACCAACTCCAGAAGAGACTACCTTCACCTTCACCTCATCTGTAGAGAGCTTGTTAAGCGCATCACCCAACGCCTCTGCAGAGCCATGGACATCTGCCTTGATAAGAATATTAACAGCTGAAGTCTCACCATCCTGCATATGTTCAAACATACGATCCAGGCTAGCCTGTTTCTGTTGGGCCAGGCGAATATCACGATATTTTCCCTGACGGAAATTGGCAATCTCTCGAGCCTTGCGCTCATTAGGGACCACAATAGCCTCCTCGCCAGCCTCTGGAACTCCAGAGAGGCCAAGAACCTCAACCGGAGTAGATGGTCCAGCCTCGCTCAATAGTTCGCCATGCTCATCCATCATTGCACGAACACGACCATACTCACGACCAGCCAACAGAATATCACCCTTACGCATGGTGCCACTCTGCACCATCACTGTTGCCACAGCACCACGACCCTTATCAACCCTGGACTCAACCACATTACCCTTTGCCGGCGCATCGGTTACCGCAGTCAATTCCAGCATTTCGGACTGCAGGATGATTCCATCCAATAGATCATCAACACCCTCACCGGTGTGAGCAGATACATTCACAAACAAGACATCACCGCCCCAATCATCAGGAACTACATCCTTGCTTGCCAGTTCACTCTTGACTCGTTCAGGATCAGCCTCTGGCTTGTCAATCTTGTTAACCGCAATAATTAGTGGCGCATCTGCCGCCTTGGCATGTTGAATTGCCTCCTCTGTCTGAGGCATTACCCCATCATCAGCTGCAACCACCAACACAACAATATCTGTCACCTTGGCTCCACGAGCACGCATAGCAGTAAAGGCGGCGTGCCCCGGGGTATCCAAAAACGCAATCTCTCCTTTTGGTGTAGCCACACGGTAGGCACCAATATGCTGAGTAATGCCTCCAGCCTCACTATCTGTTACCTGAGACTCACGAATGTAATCCAGAAGCGAGGTCTTTCCATGATCAACATGACCCATGATTGTCACAACCGGAGCACGCTGAACCTCATCTCCTGCATGCTCTTCCGTAACCATAAGCTCCTCTTCCAGAGCATTCTCTTTCATCAACACAGGAGTATGTCCAAGCTCTTCCACCAGCAGGGATGCTGTCTCCTGATCAATTACCTGATTGATGGTTGCCATAGTTCCAAGGTTCATCATCACCTTGATAAGCTCAGCCGCCTTGGTAGACATTTTTTGCGCAAGATCACCAACAGTTATGGTTTCTGGAACCTGCACCTCCAGTACAACTGGTGCTGTTGGCTTGGTAAAACCATGCTCTGTCTCCATCTCCACCTTGGGTGCGCGTCTACCCTTTGCACCCTTCTTCTGTTTCTTGCGCCCTGACTTGCCAGCAGCAACATGAAGCTCCTTGCGACCATAACGCGTTGGCTGCTTTTTGCCGGATTTTTTTCTGCCCGATGACTCTTTCTCATCCTCGCGCTTCTTTTCTGCAGCCTTTGCTGCTACCAGGCGAGCCTGCTCATCAAGAATTCTACGCTCTTCATTCTCTCGAACCTTCTTCTCTGCCTCTTCTTTCTCTCGTCGAACTGCCTCCTCACGTGCAAGCTCTTCATCCTCTTTTTTCTTAAGCTGGTGTTGGCGACGATTTTCGTCCTGCTGCAGGCGCAGGCGCTCCTCTTCAGCGCGCCTCTCACGTTCTATTTTCTGTTTATCTTCTGCTTCCCTACTCTGCTCCTCTGCAGCTACAGGATCTATCGGCTTTGTAATTGTCCGTTTTTTACGAACCTCTACATTAACGCTTCTACTGGTAGAGGAACGTGCTCCACCACCAACCTTCAGGGTTGCTGTTGATCTTTTCTTGAGTGTTACTTTTTTCTTTGATCCTGCAGATCCTCCACCACCATGGGACTCTCTGAGGAAGCCGAGAAGTTTCATCTTCTCATCATCAGAGATCTCATCGTCTACACTGCTCTTTGAAATGCCCGCAGTAGCGAGCTGTTCAAGCAGGCGATCCGCTGGAATTTTTACGACCTCAGCAAACTGAGAAATTGTTACCTGTGACATGGCTCTGCCTCTCCTTACCTTACCGCTTATGCTTCAGCCTGTTTCTCGGCGTTCTGTTCAATTTCCTGCTCATCAGCAAACCATGGCTCTCTTGCCTTCATGATCAGCTCTGATCCGCGCTCTGCTGTAAGCTCAAGACCTTCAAGATCCATTAGCTCATCAGTAGCCTGCTCAGCCAGATCCTCCGCAGTTATAATGCCATGCGCTGCCAGCTTGTACGCCAGCTGCTCATCCATCCCCTCAAGCTCAAGCAGATCCTGCGCCGGGGCTCGCCCCTCCAGAACCTCTTCGTGCGAGATTGCACGGGTCAACAGATAATCACGGGCACGGTTACGAAGCTCGGCAACGATATCCTCGTCAAACTCCTCAATTGCCATCATATCTGTCTCATCAACGTAGGCAATCTCCTCGACCCCACTAAACCCTTCCTGAACCAGAATTGCTGCCACGTCCTCGTCTACATCAAGCTGCTCCATCAACCTCTTCTGAATATCTGCCGCCTCGGACTCCGCCTTGGTATCGAACTCCTCCTCACTCATAACATTAAGCGTCCAGCCGGTCAGCTCACTGGCAAGACGGATGTTCTGTCCACCGCGACCAATCGCCTGGGAGAGGTTATCCTCCTCCACCGCAATATCCATCGAGTGCTTGTCCTCGTCTACCACCACAGAGACCACCTCTGCCGGAGACATGGCGTTAATGACAAACTGTGCCTCATTCTCATCCCATGGCACGATATCAACTCGCTCGCCGGCCAACTCATTAGAGACCGCCTGCACCCGTGATCCACGGATACCAACACATGCCCCTACCGGATCAACCCGACGATCCAGACTGTGGACTGCAATCTTGGCACGTGAACCAGGGTCACGAGCAGCCCCCTTCAACTCTATCAACCCGTCACTGATCTCTGGAACCTCCAGAGTAAACAGCTCTACCAGTACCTCTGGTGCAACCCGACTTACCACCAGTTGCGGGCCGCGCTGCTCGGTCTGGATCTCCATCAGGCAGCCACGTAGTCGATCACCCGGGCGCACCGGATCACGTGGAATCTGGTGCTCCCGAGGAATTACCGCCTCGGCATTGCCGCCAAGATCGATAATTGCACTGCCGCGATCCATCCGCTTGACGATGCCGCCCAGTAGCTCACCAACTCGCTCCTGATACTCGGCAGCGACCTTCTCTCTTTCAGCCTCTCTAACCTTCTGGAAGATAACCTGCTTGGCAGCCTGCGCGGCGATACGGCCAAACTCAACCGAGGCGATAGGTTTTTCAATAAATTCACCCGGCTTGATTTCTGGGTCCTCCTCAACCGCATCAATCAGCCATAACTGAGCATCCGGGTACTCCATCTCGATACCTGGCTCATCTCCATCCAGCACCTCCCAGGTCTGGAAGGTCTCATACTCGCCAGTCTCACGATCAATCGCAACACGAACACCGATATCCTCACTATGCTTTTTCTTGGTTGCCATCGCCAGCGCCGCCTCCAGCGCCTGGAAAATAACCTCCCTGCTGATATCCTTCTCATTGGAGACAACCTCAACAACCTGCAGAATTTCCTTACTCATAACACAACTCTCTATCTGTAAACCCCGGCCGCTGCCGGTGAAAAAAACATAAAAAAAGGCCGATCTCATCAAAAAGATCGGCCTTTTTGTGATTTGGTAGCGGGTACCACATACAACTCCCACTCCCCAACTTGGCGCGAATTTTACAGCTTATCCCCCCTTTTTCAACCATTTTTTAAACATCGGGGACAAACATCTCCTTTTACGCTACCAGGTGTGCCTTATCAATCTGTAGCAGAGGTATGCGGAAGCTCTCTTCCCCGATTTCAACCACCACATCCCCCTCTTCAACCCCCTTCAGAACCCCCTCAAACTTGCGTCTGCCATCAATTGGGCACGAGGTTCGTACAAAGACCATGTTGCCGGCAAAACGGACATAGTGCTCCTCAACAAAGAGAGGGCGCTCCAGTCCCGGGGAGGAGATCTCCAGGTTATAGTGACCATTCAGTGGATCCTCAATATCCAGCAGCGCACTAAGCTGGTGACTCACCTCGGTACAGTCATCCAGGGTAATCCCATCTTTGTGGTCAATAAAGATCCGCAGAATAGAGTGCTTGCCCTGCGGCAGGTACTCAATCCCAACCAGCTCGTAACCCAGCCCCTCTACTACAGGAGCAATGAGTGTATGTAACTTCTCGCGTATAGTCGCCATCTCTGTTTCAGCCGCCTAATAAAAAAGGGCGATCTTATCAAAAAGAGCCGCCTTTATGCAGAATCGGGGTCAGGCTTTCCTTGTTTCCTTATTTAATTTACACTACTGGCGATACACATCATCATGCGTGCCGACATTGACAGGGATAATCTCATGATCATCCACCAAGAACTCCAATGTAATACGGTAGCTGATATTAATGGAGACAGAGTGCACTCCTGCCAACCTCCCCTCCAAGGCATGTAACCGCAATGACCGGTGATATGGGTCCAACTCTAGCAGTTGCAATGTTTTTAGATATTGACTCCTCAGCTCCGGATGTTTTTTGAGTAATTTTCTTGCCCGTCTACTATAACTCTCACTGAAAACCAGTGAATAACTCACTCGCCAGCCACCCGAGCCAGATGTGCTTCAGCCGTTTCACGTACAAAATCACCGTTTTCCAGATCACGGCGCACCTCTAACAGGGCCGCCTCCAACTCCATCTCACGCAGATAACGATACTGCTCCAGATGCATCACCACATACTGCTCCTTACCGCGCACAGTAATCACCACCTCTGGCTCAACAAGCAGCCCCTCTTCAAGGGCAGAGACACCCCTGGTTTTCAGATCATTCGCTGCAATCGTATTCATAACAACCTCCTTAATCGTACTGTTAATAATACTATCACAAACATACAGAGCACTCAACGAAATACAATAGGGAAACAAGGAAAGCCTGACCCCTGCTCTACAATAAGCGAAGCCTGACCCCGACCTCATCCACTTTGGTTTGCAGGGCTGGGTTTCTGGCTATTTTTCCACGCAGGGCTTTAACCTGTCTGCTCAGGGTTGGGAGATCTCTCTGCAACTGTTTAGAAATTTCAGTGAGCGTCAGAGCACAGTCATCCATACCAACCAGCGCAGTCACGGCTCTTGCCTCTGCAAGGTCTCTTGCACGGCTTGCTCCAGTCACCTCCCAGGCTTCCAGTTGAAACACTTCGGCAACAACCTCCACCACCTCTTGCGGGGTCACCTCTGGCGGGGTCAGGCTTCGCTTATTGTTGTTATTTCCTGTTTTAGCCTCTATATTGCTGACGAAGCGCTCCCCACCGAGGATTCTTCCCTGTTCGCTACCGTTACACAGTTGACGGTCCATCTCCTCCTTCACGGGGTGCCCCATGAATTCAAGGTAGTTGTTTCTAGCTGCAACTGTCTCTTCTCCGAACTGACCCAGCCCCCAATCCATGGTCAGCCAAGGAGGTGCGGCTGCGATACCACTGTACGCACGATGACTACTGTGTGGGTAGTCTGCAGAATCTGTCACCAGATTGGCCCGAACCGGGTTGAGGTGGATGTAGCGGATCAGCTCCAGCAGGTATTGATCACTGTCGATGAGTATATCTTTGTAGCGCCCTTGAAAGAGGTGCCCCACCCTGTCGTGGCGGTGGTTAAACCAGACGGTGTAACGTTGTGACAGGCTCTGCATCAGTTTTGAGAGCGGTATCTTACCTACCTGCAGCGCCAGATGGAGATGATTTTTCATCCAGCAGTATGCGTGTAGTTTGACTTGGTGCGCCTCTAACCCTTGCGCCAGAATCTTCTCAAACTGCTGGTACTCTACCGCCTCAGTAAAGATCGTCTGTTTGGCATTACCACGGAGCATCACATGGTAGAGCGCCCCTGGGTAGTGGATTCTTGGTTTTCTTGCCATCTAACGATAATGCCACTGAATAACAACCACAACAAGGAAAGCCTGACCCCGCTGTTTAGGCGGCCAAGGTTTCGATCACCTTACCTCGACGCTGCAAGATTGTTACCCCTTGCTCCAGAGCCAGATCCCTCACATCATCCTCAATTGCAAAGGTGGCCAATGCCAGATGGTGACGATAGTTCACATATTCTGGGTACAGTTTTCTAAAATTAATCGCCTTTCGTCCCACCAAGCGCTCAATATCTTTGGGGTGAACACGGTATTTAACCTCAATAATGAATACATCCTCACCGTTAATCAGCAGAAGATCGTACTCCTCCTCAATATTCGCAGCATGACGGGTCACATTTTTCTCAATCAAATCAAAATTGATCCCACTCAAAACAGGATTCTGCTTCAATGAGTTAAAGTAGAACTCCTCCGCCACCTTCCCCTGATTATTACCTACTCCACCATACATCTCAGCCAGACGATTCAGCTTGGCATCCGTCTTGGCTAGCTGCACATCCGTTTTGGCCAGCTGCACATCCGTTTTGGCCAGCTGCGCATCCGTCTTGGCCTGCTGAGCATCCGTTCTATCCTGTGCAACCGCAAGTCCTGCAACCAGTTTTTTCAATTCATCATCTGTCATAGGTTCGACTATACACCTCATCAACCAAAAATCAATCTATGTTTTCTTTTTGTTCTCTTCCAGATAGGGCAACAAGCGAAGCCTGACCCCGCTAATTGTGTCCCCATAATTGCCCATAATTGACAAACTCGATTAATCCCATAACTTCCACATTGTTTACTGTTGGATATCTTTCTTTTCCCGGATAAATGATAAATTTATGCGTAGCGTTAATATCATCACAAGCATAATAAAAACCTTTAGAGACAGATGGTGATAAAGACCTTTTTATTTCTACCGCCAAAATCTGCTTATTTGGGCCTTCTAATACCAAATCTATTTCAGCTTGTGCTGAAGTTCTATAATAGCTATATTGCCATTTATCTGATAATTGACCTAGTACATTTTCTATCACAAAAGCCTCCCAACTCGCACCAATAACAGGATGACCTAATAAACTTTCAAAATCTGTAATGGTTAAAAAACGGTGGGCAATACCACTATCCCTCAAATATATTTTTGGCGCCTTGACCAATCGTTTTTTAGTGTTGCCAGACCAAGGCTGCAACTGTCGAACCATATAAAATTCACTCAGCGTATCTATATAACTCTTTATCGTTTTGTAATTAACCCCAATACTCTCACCAAGTTTAGAGTAATTAGCTTGCTGTCCATTATTATGGGCAAGCATTGTCCAAAGCCTACGCATTGTGACTGGCTGAATATGCGGCCCCATTAATGGAATATCTCTTTCTATATAAGATGAGATAAAATCCCCTCTCCAAGACCAACTCTGATCATCCGATGTGGCCAAACAACTATCTGGAAAACCTCCACGTAGCCAATGCTTCTCCATGTTGTATTGATATTCATTCTGGGCACTCAGTTCACTGACAGAAAATGGTGTTAGCTCTATAAATCTAATACGTCCTGCCAATGTTTCTGATGAGTGTTGAATTAAATCACGTGATGCCGAACCAAGTAATAGAAACTGCGCTGAACGCTCGCCAGACCTCTTTCTACTATCAACCAAAGAGCGTAATAGTCGAAATAGATCTGGCTGCCTTTGCACTTCATCAATAATTAAAAGCTTACCCTTAAACCTTTCAAGATAGGCTTGAGCATCGGATAATTTAGCAATATCTGAATCCAACTCAAGGTCAAGATAATGACTACTTTTATCAATTAGCTTTGCAACCTCTAATGCTAGTGTCGTTTTACCCACCTGCCGAGGGCCAAGCAGCGCAACAACGGGCATGTTGTTAATCGCATCAACAAGCTTGCTTTCTAATAATCTTTTTATCATTATTGTATTTTAGTACTTTAATTACTAATTTGCAATGTTTACAACACAAAGAGGGTCAAACCTGCTTTGTTAGCGTATTGCTGCTCATCTACTGGCTCACCAAGAAGACGGAGGTATCTGGCACGCGCTGCATCACGCTCTTCATGAAACTGCCGCAGCACCCAATCTGTTGTCAGCCATGGCGTGATTTGTCGCCCCAGGTAGGCATGGTGACTGCTCCAGGGATAATCATCTGTACTCTCCAAAAATAGGCTGCTTGGCATTGCCGCGTAGCATGACATGGTAGAACGCACCGGGGTGGAAGAGCCTGAGTTTTCTGGACATGCGGTTAGTATTGCGCGAATAGCGCTAAAACAGCAGGTTTGACCCTGCTATTCACTTACTTTTTTTACAGCAGTCCTAACAAAGCAGACAGGCTAATTGCCTCAACTCCTTTGCCTAATGGAAAGCGCGCCTCACAGCTATGTACAACGTATTTGTGGGTCGGCTGTAGATCCTCACATGCACTGTAAAATCCTCTGGATAAAGTAGGAGCAGTACTGTATTTCACCTCAATCGCCCAAACCTCTCCAGCCCCCATCTCAACCACCAGATCGACCTCTGCGCCACCCGTAGTTCGGTAATAACCATAGGTAGCCTGCTTTGGAATCCGATTCAAAATACTTTCAATCACAAACCCCTCCCAACTACCACCGACAACAGGATGACCGAGCAAATCGTTGGTCTGCTCTATTCCCAACAACGCATGACAAATCCCACTATCCCGAATGTAAGTCTTAGGCGCCTTGACCAGTCGTCTACCCAGATTGCTTACCCATGGTTGCAGACGACGAACCAATAGCAGGTCTACCATTAAATCAAGATATCGACTGGTGGTCACCCCTTTTACATCCAGCCCTTTAGCAAAAGCAGCCGCATTAAACCCCTGCCCCTGATTATGGGCCAACATTGTCCAGAAACGACGTAATGTCTCAGCTGGGATACGTGGACCAAGCTGTGGGATATCTCGCTCCAGATAGGTACGGATAAAATCGACTCGCCACTCGAAACTATCCTGATCCTCCTCAGCCAGGAAACTCTCTGGAAACCCCCCACGCCCCCAAAGTTTGGCTTGTTGCTCACCTCCAACCTCAACCACGTCCAAAGATGAGAGTTCAATGTGGCGTGTACGACCTGCGAGTGTTTCACTCGCTTGCTTCAGCAACTCAATGGAGGCTGATCCAAGCAATAGAAAGTGGCCACTCTTAATCCCCTTACGCCGGCGCTCATCAATGATACCCCGTAGCGGTGCGAACAGATCCGGAACGCGTTGAACCTCATCAAGAATCAGTAATCGATCTTGATTCAGGTTACAGAATTGCTCAACATCTGACAGCTTACTAAGATCACTTGGGCGTTCAAGGTCAAGATAGAGAGCATTCCTCTCATTAGCCACCTCAAACGCGAGTGTAGTCTTACCGATCTGTCGTGGCCCAGTAAGTACTACAGCAGGACTTTTGTCTAGCGCATTAAGCAGCTCGCGCTTCACTTTTCTAGTAATCATCTATGCAAATATAACATACAAAGTTTCATTTGCATACATAACAAATAAATCTGTCCCCTTTTATAACTTTTCCAGTTTATTGATGAAAAACCTTTCACTCCAAAGCGTTAAGCTTGCCTGTTCCGCAGAGATCAGAAATGGCGCAACATCTTCTGCCGCCTGCTGCCAATCAATGGATTGAATCTTCTTTTTCAAGGCCTCTTGCAACCACTCTCTGTTGACCTCTATCTGCTGCTGCGCCCATGGTCCACTTTGTGCCAATGCAGCCGCGATCAATGAGATATTTGGCGTAACCCCCTGCCTGATATACCACCCAAAATCAAACCAGTCACGTCCCTTGAGATATGGACGACAAAGTAGCGCGTGTATCTTAAGTGCAAAATTACTAGGCAAATCCTGGACAGTGAGTTCAAAATCCAATGGAAAATCAAGATAGCTGTATTCAAAACATGAGCCCTCTGGTGGATTAGTATCAATCTCCAGCTTGACCTTTAGCTTCTTCCTGATGCCACCACTCTCATTAAAGAATGAAAGATCCAGTTGTCGCCCAATGGAGTCATCTTTCAGCATTGCATGACGAACAGCTCGATTCTTATTTGTTCGATCAACCAGCTCACAATCTACACCAAAGTCGGCCAACACCTCCAACAGCCTGTTTAAATAGGGTGACCACTCAAAATTTGGGTCAGGCTCTTGCAAGATAAAGTCGAGATCCTCTGAGAAACGGGGTAGCTGGTGCAGTATACGGAGCGCAGTCCCCCCCTGAAAAGCGGCAACTTTAAAGAACCCGGCCCTCCACAATGCATAGAGCGCAAGTTCCTGTAAAATCTCCTTGAGCGCATGCTCTTGCCCCCTTGAATCAGAAACCTGGTAGCTCTGTAAACGGTGACCTATTAGCTCAATCACTGATTGTTGCCATTGTAGTAAGATCCTGACTCATTTCATCAATCAACAGATGCATCCGCTTATGTTTATAGACCGAGCGGAGCTGTTGCAACTCCTCCATCCTGATGGTTTGTAAATTCTCTCTATCAATACGCAACCCCTCTATTAGTCCATTCAAACCAGGGTACTCCATCTTACGCTGGCAAAAAATATCGAGCAGTGCGCGCAGTGGTTGTGCAATCAACACTACACATCCTCCTAACTTTTTACGCTCAACCTTCTCCAGAAAATAGCCTTGCTCAATAGCCAGTGGGTAAAAAAGAAAGCGTCCAAATGGTGCAATATCCCGCTCTTCACGCCTTCGGCCCGGCACAATAGAGAGCGTTGTGGGTACAGATTCCGGAATCCACCCATGTAGACTCAGTGCAGATTGCAGTGAGATATAGGATCCGGGCCGTAGCGCCTGAGCAATACAAAAGGGGGTAGACTGCTGTTTAGAGATATGTTCTGGCAGAATATACCGACCTCGCCTTAAGCGCAGCAACTCGCCACGGTGCATCGCTCGGTTGATCAGGTTGTATCGACTTTGCGGTGACCCATCAAGCAGACGCGCCAACTGACTCTCTGTGACAATACGGGCAGCTAACCCTGCAGCCTCAATTTCTCTAACGACGTTACGCATTAATGCATGATACTTTTACATTATGAAAGTATCAATCATTTTATCCAAAATAAGGCAGATAAAATAAGGATAAAATAAGGGGACACAATACTTAATTCGTCCGTTTGAATTAAGTATTGTGTCCCCTTATTTGCAAAGAGCTCCGCTGCGTCAGATAAATAAATCTGTCCCCTTTTTGGAGATCATAAATAGTAAATGCCTGACCCTTTACTTGCTTTACTTGTATCCAATGGGGCTAATACTGTGATAGTTCTCAACATTGCAATTAGTTAGATCATAGCTATCTTGTAAGTTCAGCCAATACTGTGGGGAATTATTGAAATATTTCCCAAGTCTTATTGCAGTATCGCTAGTAATAGATCTGCTTCCTTTTAATATCTCACCAATACGAGTCTGCTGCACAAAGATATCTTTAGATAATCGATAAGCCGTTATACTGTAATCATCCAACAACTCTTGCAAGAATTCACCTGGATGGAAGTTATTTTTAATCATAATTTTTATCCTATTTAATGGTAATCAACAATTTCAACATTGTATGCATTACCACTCTCAAAAACAAAGCACACTCTGTACTGCTGGTTAATTCTAATACTGTACTGCCCTTTTCTGTCACCAGATAAACTCTCTAGATGATTTGATGATGGTAAACGCAAATCATCTAAACAAGTAGCATTATCTATTTGTATCAATCTCATCAATGCCCTTTTGCCAATTTGATCGGGAATAGACTTATGCTTTCCATCAGTTGCAAATTTTTCAGTTCGTTTATCAGTGTAACTTTTTATCATATTTTGCTGCATAGTATCGTACCAAAATACTATCGTCAAGTAACATTATCTTAAACTATCATAAATAGTGTAAAACAGCAGGTTCGACCCTGCTTTATTAAGAGGGTCAAACCTGCTTTGTTAGCGTTATTCGGTAGTAATTCAATTGCTCTCTTAACGACACAAGTCGCTCAGAACGCTCTTTCAGTTTTTTCATCTGACGACTCAGGACCGTGATATCGCGATTAAAGTAGTCAGCGGTCTCTGTCAGGGTCTTTCCTGCATCATGGACGGCCAGCAAGGTGATCACTGCACGGGCCTCTGTTATTGCTCTGCGTCGGCTTGCGGAGCGGAGTTCATCTTTATTGAGGTTTTGCTGATCACAAATCAGGTCAACAATCTGCTCAAGTGGGATATTCGGCGCACTGGTGACACCCGCTCTCTCTTCCATTCTACGCAGAAAATCATCACTGCCAATCACCCGTCCTTCGGTCGTTCCACTGGTAAATAGTGCCTGTTGCTGCTCATCTACTGGCTCACCAAGCAGGTGGAGGTATCTGGCACGCGCCGCATCACGCTCTTCATGAAACTGCCGCAGCACCCAATCTGTTGTCAGCCATGGCGTGGTTTGTCGCCCCAGGTAGGCGTGGTGGCTGCTCCAGGGATGATCATCTGTACTCTTCACAAGTTCTGCCCGCACCGGATTGAGGTGGATATAACGAACCAGTTCCAGCAGATAGTGATCGGTATCGACCATCAGCGCCTTGTAACGCCCTTGAAACAGGTGCCCTACCCGATCATGTTGCCGGTTGAACCAGTAGGTGTAGCGCTGTGAGAGCACCTTCATCATTTCAGAGAGCGGAGTATCCGCACACTGTAGCAGCATGTGAACGTGGTTCCCCATCCAGCAGTAGGCATGTAACCGGTGCTTGTGTTGCTCCAACCCTTCAGCGAGAAACCGCTCAAACTGTTGATACGCCCCATTCTCACCAAAAATAGTCTGCTTGGCATTGCCGCGCAGCATGACATGGTAGAACGCACCGGGGTGGAAGAGTCTGAGTTTTCTGGACATGCGGTTAGTATAGCGCGAATAACGCTAAAACAGCAGGTTTGACCCCGCTATGTGACCCCGCTATGCAGTCTGTTCACGGTAGACCCAATCTGCGATCTCCTCCTCT
>JACNFK010000020.1 GCA_014384675.1 Candidatus Thiopontia autotrophica
TAACTTCGGGTGTCATCAACCGAGGATGCCGGGTACTGATTGTCGAGGATGTTTTGGCTAATCAGATGGTAACCAGCAAACTGCTTGAACACATTGGATGCAAACCAGAGATTGCCGAGAACGGTGAGACTGCTGTTAACAAGGTTAATGATAACTCCAACCAATATGACATTATTCTGATGGATCTACAGATGCCGGTGATGGATGGATTTGAGGCCTCGCATATAATCAGGCAGAGCCACCCTGACCTGCCGATCATTGCATTGACTGCAGCCACCCACCAAGAGGCGAACGAAAATTACCAAAAGTCCGGGATCAACGATGTGCTCTACAAACCATTCACCATGAAGGAGCTGATAGAGAAGATCAACCGCTGGGGGTAATAACGACATCTCACAAAACCAGAAAAGCCCTCATCTGAGGGCTTTTCTGTTAGGTAGTGTGCCCGTCTATCATCTCCAGTATTGACGAGGTGGCGCCATCATCTGTGGAGGCATCATCTGTGGCGGCATTGCTGGGGCAAATGGCATTTGGCCTGATGGCCCCATCTGGCCGTATGGTGATGGACCATATCCGTAATTCCCGTAAGGTGCAGGGCCATATCCGTATGGGGCAACCGGTGGCTGGTTATATCCGGGATAGTATCTTCTGCGATTGTCTTTACGGAAATCAGAACGGGCACGGTTGCGAGCCTTTGACTCGCTCTTGCCATTTCCCTTTCCTTCAGCCTGAGCCTGTCCCTTAAGTTTGGTATCAAGATTCAGGTCCCACTCTACATCGGTATTCATGTCGCTCATAGCGTCCCCCATACCCATGCTATCTACCATGGAGTCCATGGCGCCCCAGCCATTCTCGCCTCCAAATGGGCCACGTCCATCCTTGCTGCCCCAACCAAATGGTGCAAGTGGGTGGTCAGAGCCACTGTTTTTGTTCCAGCCATCCTTCATGTCCCAATCTTTTGGATTCCAGAATGCCGAAGCTGCTGTAGAAAGTGCCATCGCTGTAACAATGGCAACTGTTTTTACAATATATTTCATGATGTTATACCTAAATAGTGGTGACATAATCAACCGTTTTAGTAAATGCTTTAATTATACCCCTTTTCCACCATCCAATCAAGCTGAATGAAACTCAAATGGGGGTCAGGTCTGCGTTTTTACTGTTATTTGGCGATAGCATCAAATAACAGTAAAAACGCAGACCTGACCCCCTTTCCTATATGGGGAGTAGCAGAGTTGTTACCACAGACTGGGCAACGCCTGTTAACTGTCGATTAAGGTGGTCTGCAACCAGGATCGCTATCAGATCCTGATTTGCTGTTGCTCGCCCTATCATGGTGGTTATATGTTGACTGCCGCTCTGCTTTAGATAGGGGTAGATATCCACCATTTTCAGGGCAACCTCAAAATTGCGGGCACTGTTGTAGATCTTTTGAGGATCAAGCTGATCCAGCATATAGAGCTGGGTAGTTCCATTGTAGGAGCGCATGGTCATGGAGACCAGGGCAGAGGTAAGGGCGAGCACCCTGTCTCCCTTGTAGTCCTTGTCGAAGGTCAGGTGAAGTATCTGGTTGCCCTTCACCCCACCAAATTCGGGAAAGTTCCAGCGCATCTGCTGGCCAAATATCCGTTTTACGCTGCTCTGAACTGTATATTTAGTCTGCTCTTGGGAGCGTCCCCGATTGAGCTGCCTTGGGTTTGCATTGTAGAGATGGACCATCATCTTTCGCAGCGACTTCAATACCTCTCGCTGCCCCAGCTCGGCAACCCTGCTCATGTCCGACTTTGCCAACATCTTGACACTAAACTCCCCGCCCCCACTTCCAATATCCTGATAGCGCGTCTGCCCGGGAATGCAGCCGACAAGCACTATCGCAAGCGCTACAACCAGCAAGAATGGCGCAGACAATCGAGCCCTACTCATTTACAATTCCTGAAAAGATATTCCCTATAAACATTACCGGAGGAGGATACCAAATATGGATCTCGAATTGGTCAGTTTCAAGCTCTGCCCCTATGTTCAGCGTGCAGTTATCGCCCTGAAAGAGAAGCAGGTTCCGTACAGAATCACCTATATTGATCTTGCCGATCCACCTGAGTGGTTCCTGCAGATCTCCCCTTTGGGAAAGGTACCGTTGTTGAAGGTGGATGGTGAGGTGCTGTTTGAGTCTGCAGTGATAAGCGAATTTATCGATGAGACCACCGCAGGGTCTCTGCATCCCGAAGATGCCTTTCAGCGGGCCAGAAACCGGAGCTGGATTGAGTATGCATCATCATGTCTTGAGGTTCTATTCACCCTTAATACCTCAGCAGACACAGAGGAGTTTGATGATGCTGTCGAGACCATGAGGGGGCGTCTGGCCAAACTTGAGGAGGTTCTTGAGAGTAGCCCGTTCTTTAATGGGGAGCAGTTTTCTCTTGTTGACGCGGCATTTGCCCCACTATTTATGCGCCTGAATCTGCTGGAGAAGCTGGCCTCGATCCACACCTGTGAAAACCTTCCCAAGGTGTGCGCATGGCGGGATCAGTTGCTGCAACGCGACTGTGTGCAGCAGTCCGTGGTTGAGGAGTTTCCGATGATCTACAAGGGGATGCTGAAAATGAAGGGTGGGGTTGCAGGATCCAGGGTGTCTGCTTAAGCAGTCACATCAACCAGCAGACAGGAGACTCGATGGCCATCACCAACCTCTCTATGAACAGGGACCTCGCTGCTGCAGCGCTCTAGCGCCTGTGGGCAGCGCGGATGGAATGGGCACCCGGATGGAGGGTTGGTTGGGGAGGCCTGATCCCCCTCTAACTGAATAACCTCACGCCCACTCTCCTGGTTGATTACCGGGACAGCCGACAACAGTGCCTGGGTGTATGGATGGAGTGGTTTTGTCATCACCTCCTCCACTGTTCCATATTCCACTATCTTGCCGAGATACATCACCGCAACCTCCTGGGCAAACCAGGAGACAACAGAGAGGTTATGGGTAATGAAGAGATAGGAGATACCCTGTTGTTGCTGGAGTCTGCGCAACAGATTCAGAATCTGTGCCTGCACCGAGACATCCAGTGCACTGGTTGGCTCATCACAGACCAGCAGCCGGGGATTTACTGCAAGTGCTCGCGCAATGGCGATCCGCTGACGCTGTCCACCAGAGAATTCGTGTGGATAGCGTCCAGCCATCTCTGCAGTAAGGCCAACCTCCTCCAGCAGCTCACTCACCCTTTTTTTGCCACTCTCCTCCAACAGAGAATCCATCCCCTCACCAATAATATCTGCCACCATCATGCGTGGATTCATTGATGCGTATGGATCCTGGAAAATCATCTGAAAATCGGAACGGATTTTTCTCAGCTCATCACCCTCTAACGCCCCAAGATCAACCCGGTCAAAAATTATGGATCCAGCAGTTGTATCAAGAAGTCGCAGAATTGATTTTCCTACCGTGGTCTTGCCACAGCCAGACTCCCCAACCAGCGCTACAGTCCTGCCAGCGCCAATTGAGAGATCCACCCCATCGACCGCCTTTACATAGCCAACTGTCTTGTGAAAGAGACCTTTTTTTACCGGAAAGTGAACCTTCAGCCCCTCTACCTTTAGCAGCGCAGAACCGTCATCGCTGCTCTCCGCTGAATGGTATGAGTCGGCAGCGGTCTGCTCACCACTATCTCGTTGATCCGCCAGCTCCAGCTTTGGATCAAACAGGTGACAGCGTACCGCCTGCCCCTTGCTGGTTGGAAACCATTTTGGAGAGCTCTCGGTACAGAGCTCCCAACCACGGTCACAACGGTTGTGAAAACGGCATCCACGAAACTCCTGGGTCAATACCGGTACGGTGCCGTGCAACATGGAGAGTGGCTGACTGCGTTTGCGGCTATCCGGGATCGCAGCAAACAGTCTACGGGTATATGGATGGCTGGGATGCGCAAAAAATGGGGCGCGTGGTGCCTGCTCTATAAGCTGACCGGCATACATCACCGCAACCCGGTCAGCCATCTCTGCCACAACCCCAAGGTCGTGAGTAATAAGCAGGATCGCCATCCCCCGCTCTCTCTGCAGGCGCCGCAACAGCTTCAGAATCTGTGCCTGAATAGTTACATCCAGTGCGGTTGTGGGCTCATCGGCAATCAGGATATCAGGCTCCGCCGCAAGTGCTATGGCAATCATCACCCGCTGTTTCATTCCACCGGAGAGTTGATGGGGATAGATATCAATCCGTTGTGCCGGATCCGGCAGGCCGACATCCTCTAACAGCTCAATTACCCGCCTGCGTTGCTCCGCCCCCTTTACCCCAAAGTGGTGCTGTAGTACCTCGCCCACCTGGTCGCCTACACTCAGTACCGGATTGAGAGAGGTCATCGGCTCCTGAAATATCATCGCAATACGTCTGCCACGAACCTTGCGCATCTTGCGCTCTGGCAGATCAAGCAGATTCTCTCCATCCAGCAATATATCGCCACGCAGTCGTGCCAGTGGAGCCTCTGGAAGCAGCTGCATTATTGAGAGAGCAGTAATTGATTTGCCACATCCGGACTCGCCCAGCAGGGCAAAGGTCTCCCCATTGTTGATCTCCAGCGACACCCCGTCTACAGCCCGAGCAGCTCCATGCCGTGTATAGAACCAGACCTGAAGGTTGGATACCTTGAGACTCATCTCTCTCCTCTCTGCAGACGAGGATCAAATGCCTCTCGTACCACATCGGAGAAGAGATTTGCCGCTAACACCAGAGTGAACATGAAGAGGAACGATGCCAGCAGCGTCCACCAGACCACCGGTTCTCTTGCCATCTCGAGGCGAGCCCCATTGATCATGTTACCCCAGCTATACATGGTGGGATCAACTCCGACCCCCACATAGGAGAGCACAGCCTCGGCCAATACCAGACCACTGAAATCAAGCACTACCGAGATCAGCACTACATGCATCACGTTGGGGAGGATATGACGGGTGATGATACGCAGATTCTTCACCCCAAATGCATGGGCAGCCGTGATGTAGTCCATCTCGCGCAGCTTGAGAGTCTCTCCGCGTAGCAGTCGGCAGAGGCCGGTCCAGCTGGTAACCCCGAGGATAATGCAGAGGAAGAGCAGTCTCAGATCGGCACGCTCCTCGGTGGTCTCAAAAAGTGCGGCATTATTGTCTATATAGACCTGAATCATCAGGATGGCTGCGGCAATCAGCAGCACCCCTGGAATAGAGTTTAGCGTGGTGTAGATGTACTGAATCGCATCATCTATCCAGCCCCGGAAGAAGCCGGCCATGATCCCCAACAGAATCGCAAATGGAAGCATGATAAGGGTGGTCAGAGTTCCAATCACCAGCCCTGTACGTATACTCTTTACTGCCTGGTAAAAGACATCCTGCCCCACTTTGTCGGTTCCAAGTATATGGTACTTAACCCCGATCTGAATGGAGAGCATCACCAGTATTGAGACTATGGCTGTGATCAACAGAACTGTTTTCCATGGGGTCGCTGTATCTCCTCTGGTGACATCCGCCATCCAGCGCAGAGAGGACCGGTCACCCCGTTTCCTGCTGATCAACAGCGCCAATAAAAGAGCAATTCCAATCCAGAGCAGCACCCCCTTGACAGTGCCCAACATAAGATTATCAAGAAGGTCAGCGCCGCGCTGCTGGGGATCTTGCAGATGGGCGCCACCAGATTTCAGTCGCGGGAAGTCACGATTTACTGCGCCATCTGGAGCCTCCACCATCTCTCGCACATAGAGATGTGTTGCCATGGGTGCCGAGTAGCTCTTTTCACTATTTTCTCGCAACCCACCAACCGTCCAGTCCAGCAAGGTTCTGGCCTCAACCGCATAGTGAACCTCCTCTCCCTGCTCACCCTGTTCCATAGCTGGACGATAGTGAATGGAATCCATTAACCCTATCACTACATACACCAGTAACACCACAAGTGACCCCATGGCCAGTCGGCTTTTTGCCACCCGATGCCACGGCTCCAGCAGATGTGGGTGTTTACGGGTGTGTGAGACTCCAAAAAAAATGACTGCAACCAGTAGCCAGATCAACATGTCTGTCCAGAGGAAAAGTGGCTTGCCCCCAATCCAGGCGTATATCTCAGCCATTACGACAGCCTCACCCGTGGATCAACCAGGGTATAGGAGAGATCTGTCAGTAGCAGCCCGATGATGTAGAGCACGGCCCCGAGGAAAACCATCGCACGGACAATGGCAAAGTCCTGGGCATTGATAGCCTCGATGGTGTAGCTACCAAGCCCGGGAATTCCAAAAAATGACTCCGTAATCAGGCTTCCCATAAAGAGCAGAGGCAACACAACCACCGCACCGGTAAGGATAGGGATCATCGCATTTCTCAGCACATGGTGAAACAGCACCCTGGACTCTGGCAACCCCTTGGCACGGGCAGTACGAACATAATCTTTTCCCATCTCCTCAAGAAAGATGGTGCGATACCAGCGGGTCCCTGAGCCGATGCCCGAGATCACCCCTATCGCCACCGGCAGGATCACAAATCGAAACGCATCCAGCCCCCCCTCATAACCGGATATCGGAACCAGATGCATCAGTTTACCAACCACAAACTGCCCACCAATAATGTAGAAAAGACCAGAGATAGACATCAATACTACCGTCAGCACCACTCCCGAGAGATCAAGGTAGGTGGCACGGAAAAAGACCATCAACATGGCAAAGGTGATATTAGTGAAGAGCCCGATCATGAAGATGGGCACAGCTATTGCCAGACTTGGCCCCATTCGCTGTCTGATGTCTCCTCCAATATTGCGTCCATCATCAGCCACCCCAAAATCAAAACGGAAGAGTTTGACGGACTCGGAGACAATCAGGGTATCGGTCATCTTTTCACTACCGGACGCCGCCTCGTTCCAGAGTAGTGGACGGTCATACCCCCTCTCCTGTTTCCAGTTCTCTATCGCCTCCTCGGTTACGTGCTTCATCCCCAGATGCATACGTGCCATGTCATCAGGGGTGTTGACCACAAAGAAGAGGAAGAAGGTAAGCAGGTTGACTCCAACCAGAATCGGGAAGGCGTAGAGAATGCGACGCAGAATGTAGTTCAACATATCTTTACCGTGCTCATTCAATAACCTCCAAACGCCCCGCCTCTGTAGAACCAACATGCTCCACTGTTCTCAGTGATGAGTTCTCTTTGCGGCGCACACCCAACCATGCCGGCACCACCATAATCAACAGCAATAACCCTCCTCCCCACAGAGGCCAGAGCACTGGGCGGTTCCACTCGTCACGCAGCCTGGCACGCTCGCCCTGATCAACACGCACATATTTCAGGGTGTTGTTAGCCATAAGATTTGGCTTGGTATTTTGATACCAGCGGTGGTAGAGACCAAAATTCTTGGGGTGAAAACCCCATACCCATGGTGCATCATGCTGCAGCAGGGAGACCATCCTTTTGATTATCTGCTGCCGCTGAGGACTGTTCTCCATATTCTTCATCTGTTCAAAGAGGAGATTGAACTCGGGGTTATCATAGTTGGATGCATTCTCTCCACCCTTGCCAATTTTGGCATTTGGTCCATAGAGGAGAAACAGAAAGTTCTCGGGGTCAGGGTAGTCTGCATTCCATCCCCATAGATAGATCTGGGCGCTACCAGTACGAATCTTGTCCTGAAAACGGTTGTAGTCGGTATTACGAACCACCAACTGTAGATCTATCTTCTCAAACTGCTTTCGATACCAGTCCATGCGTGCCTTGTCATCCGGGCCGCTGGCAGTTACATCAAAATAGAGGGTTAATGGCTTGCCGCTCTCCTGGTCACGTCCTTTTGGATAACCGGCCTCGGCCAACAACTGTTTAGCCTCATCCAGCGAACGCCGTTTTGGCTTGCCACCACTCCAACTGTAGACTGTCTGATTAACCCCGCTTCTCCCCTCTTGATGGCCAAAAATCCCGGCTGGCAGTGGCCCTTGGGCAGGAATACCTCGCCCATTTGCAAAAATTGAGATGTACTCCTCGTAATCCACAGCTATTGAGATTGCCTGACGCAGCTTTCTGGCCTGTTCACTATCCCCACCAATAACCGAATCCACCATATTGAATCCCATATAGTAGATTGAGGTAGATACAGATGTCTGCAGACGCATGCCCTGTTGCTCCATCTCACCACTCAACTCTGCCTCACCAGCTGAAGAGAACTGTACTGCCTGATCAAAACTGTCCGAGCTGATCCCGGATGAATCATAGTAACCCTGCAGAAACTTGTTCCAGTAGGGAATGGTCTCTTTTTCCAGACTAAACTCAATTCTGTCAAGAAACGGGATCTGTTTTCCTGCATCAACCAGCAGATCACTCTCATGGTCACCAGGCTCACCCTCAACGGGGTAATAGTCGGAGTGGTAATTTGGATTACGCTCCAAAACCATCTTGCGATTTGGGTTGTTTACCGTCAGCATAAATGGGCCTGTTCCCACAGGGTACCAGTCGAGAGTTATATTTTTCTCATGAAGCAGTGGATTAGAGTAAAAACGGTCTGCCTCCCACGGCATGGGGGCAAAAAATGGCATCGCCATCCAGTAGAGAAACTGGGGGTATTTTCCATTCACCTTGATCCGGTAAGTTTGTGAATCCACCACCTCAACCCCCTCCAGGGAAAATTCTCTCAGATCCAGCCACTCTTCCGGGTTGTTGTCTCTGGTCTCCTTCAGAGCATCTCGCAGATCACCAAGACCGACAATATGCTCTCTCATCAGACCAAAAATCGGAGAGTGGAGCGATGGATGGGCCAGCCGTTTTATCTGATAGACATAATCTGCTGCTGTCAGCAGCCGGGAATCACTCTCTGCGAAATCAGACATCTTCTCGATTCCAGCCAGCTCGTCCTCGGTCAGATCACCATAACGCACTCCACCATGCTCATCTTTTGCAAAAGCTGGATGTGGCTGATAGCTGACCCCATCTCTTATCGAGATCTCGTATAGAGAGTAGGCAATCTCTTCCACCTCAACATCTCCTGGAAGCTCATTCCCATCCTTGTCCAGATAGGTGACCTGCGGCATTCTGGAGGCGGTTAGTGGCTCCAGTTGATAGGGTCTCTTCAGATAGTGATACTGCAGTGGAGGCTCATATATCTGCCCAATAAAGGTGTACTCATTGGAGCTATAGGAACGTGCCGGATCCAGATGCTTGGGGCGCCCCGAGAATGACGAGTAGAGCACCTGCTCCTCCAGCCCATCTTGAGGGTACGGATTATTCCAGTTAGCCTGGAGGGCAGAAGATAGTAGCCAGCCGCACAGGGCAACAGACAATTCCCATCTTTTTATCCTGTTACTTCTCACTATGTCTGTGTAAAATTGGATTACTACAAGCTCTGTTGAAAGACTGGATAATACCAGAATAAAAACCGAACGATTGGACAGTATACGAGGATTTGTAATGGGATTTATGCAAGGTAAAAAAGTGCTGGTTGTTGGTGTAGCCAGTAACCGTTCTATTGCCTGGGGTATTGCCAAGGCGATGCACCGTGAGGGGGCCGAAATTGCCCTCACCTATCAGGGTGATAAACTGCAGGGCCGAGCTGAAAAATTTGCTGCCGAGCTTGGCAGTGATATTACCATCCCCTGTGATGTCTCCAGCGATGACCAGATCAGGAAGACATTTGAGACTCTTGCTACCCATTGGGACGGACTGGACTGCCTGGTGCACTCAGTAGCTTTCTCACCAAAAGGGGAGCTTGATGGCCGTTTTATCGACTCGGTAACTCGTGAGGGCTCCAAGGTTGCCCACGATATCAGCTCTTATAGTTTTGCCGCACTGGGCCGTGAGGCCCTGCCGATGATGGAGGGGCGCAAGGGCTCAATGTTGACCCTAAGTTACCTGGGTGCAATACGCTCCATTCCCCACTACAACGTCATGGGGCTGGCCAAGGCCAGTCTGGAGGCCGCTGTACGAGCAATGGCTGCCGACCTTGGGCCTGATGGAATTCGCGTTAATGGCCTCTCTGCAGGACCAGTCAAGACCTTGGCGGCCAAGGGGATTGGTGACTTCAATCTGCTACTCGACTACTCGGAGAAAAACTCGCCACTACGCCGCAATGTGACAATTGACGAGATTGGCAATGTTGGCGCCTTCCTCTGCTCTGATCTGGCTTCCGGAATGACCGGCGAGATCACCTATGTCGATGGTGGTTACAACACCACCGGAATGGCAACCTACGGAGTCAGGAAAGAGGATTAGGAGGGGTTTTTCTAGTTTAACTGATCCTCGTAGACCTTAATATCTGCCTGGTTACGCAGGCTGGCAACATAGCTCTGATAGTGACTTTTCACATTACGGTCTGCAAGCTCACGACGCATAACCTCTACCTGTTTGTCACCCATGGCCTCAAAACTACCATCCTCAACTGCCAGCAGTTCAATCAACGCATAACCACCTCCACGCAACTCGGTGCCAGCATACGCTTTCTGCCCCTTAAGCAGATTCACCTGAAATGCTCGTGCTACAACCTCTGAGGATATGGTTTTATCACTCCTGTTGATCTGTTCAACCCCGCTCCACTGCAGAGCCACACTCTCTGCAGCTGCGTCTGTGCCAACAGCACCACTCTGAATCTTGTCCAGAAGCTCCATTCCACTGTTCTTTGCAGTAGCCCTTGCGCGCTGGGCAAGAATTGCATCAACCACCTCTGCACGCACCCTCTCTAGCGGTTTTCTTGTTGCTGGACGGTGTTCACGCACTCTGACAACAACCATATGGTCCTCTGACAGCTCTATCGGATCACTATTCTTGCCATCTACCAAAACCATATCTGAGAATGCTGCCTTGATTACTCCAGGGTTTGTGGCAACTCCATTAGTCGCCCCCTGGCGATTGAATAGCTCACTCTGCCTGACTACCAGGCCTGCGGCCTCTGCTGCCCCATCCAGTGAATCAGGCTGCTCATAAGCCAGATTGGCAATAGTCTCTGCATACTCAAAGAAGAGGTCCTCAGCAGTCTGGCGTTTTAGCTCTGCACTGAGTTCTCCGCGAACATCCTCAAACGTACGAATCTCTTCCGCCTGAATCTCATCCAGACGAATCAGATGAAAACCAAACGGAGTACGAACCGGCTCAGACACCTCCCCCACCTGCATGGAGAATACCGCATCATCAAATTCTGGAACCATCATGCCACGAGGGAAGAAGTCCAGATCACCCCCAGCAGCTGCGGATCCGGGATCATCAGAATAGTGTTCTGCCAGGGCCTCGAAAGAGTCTCCCGCAGCCAATTTGGCCTGCACCTCATTCAAACGAGCCTGAGCCGCTGCAGTGGCCTCCTCATCAGCCCCCTCCGCCAGCTCAATCAGAATATGTCGTGCATGACGCTCCTCATCTGCAAGCAGGCTCTCCTTGCGCTGCTCATATAGCTTCTGTAGTGCATCTACCTCAACCGGAACATCCCCGGCAAGATCTGCCACCGACAGTGAAATGTAATCAAGACTAACCTGTTCAGGAATCTCATAAGCAACCGAGTTTATCTCGTACTGCGCAGCAATCTCATCATCTCCAACATCCTTGCTCTCAATCCTGTCAACTGATGCAGGAATAGTAAGCAGACGTAGTGAACGTTTCTGTTCTTGTAGACGCACAGCCTCACGCAGCTCACTCTCTGTTACAAAAGAGGCCTGACGAAAACCGGTAAGAAGCTGAGACTGCATCAGGTCAGAGCGTATTCTGCTCTCAAAAAATGGCTGGCTCATGCCCTGTGAGGAGAGAACCTGTTTGTAGATATCCTGACTGAATTTATCATCATTTCCACGAAAGGCCTCGGTACGCTGCAGCTGCCAGTAGAGCAACTCATCACCAATGCGGAAGCCATCACCATCTACTGCCTGATTCAATAGATCGTTTTCGATCATCGCATCCAGTACCGCACGACGCATACGTGGATCTTCCAACATCTCCGGGCGATAATCTGCCCCCATCAACTGGCGCATTCTCTGACGCTGCTGCTGTAGCGAACGTTGATACTCATTTAGACTTATCTCTGTCCCATTTACCTCTGCAACAACCGCACCTGAACCCCCATCAAAATAGGAGTTAATGCCCCACAGTGCAAATGGAATAATCAGCAACCCGACGATAACCCATGCAACCCAACTCTGTGCCTGATCGTGAATACTCTGCAACATGGTCTGTTTCCTTCCTCAACAAAACTCAAAAAATAGATAAAAAAAGGGCGCACCTGAGATCAGGCACGCCCTTGGTATATGGCGGAGCGGACGGGACTCGAACCCGCGACCCCCGGCGTGACAGGCCGGTATTCTAACCAACTGAACTACCGCTCCACAATTTTTACAACACATTATTTGGTGGGTGCTGCAGGGATCGAACCTGCGACCCTCGCCTTGTAAGGGCGATGCTCTCCCAGCTGAGCTAAGCACCCTATCTGTCTTCAGATAGCGCGCGCTAGTCTACGATATACCATGACTCATTACTAGCTTAAATATCACTTTTATACTGTTTTTTTGCCTTTAGTGAGTCTGTCTAACAGATGACTCATGGCTGTTTTCCGCACCGCTACCGGACTCCTCTATTTTCTCGTCCTGCTGCTCTTTTTCGTCCAGTGGTTGCGGTGAAAACTGCAACGCAATCTCCAACACCTCATCAATCCATCTGACCGGTTTTACCTCAATGTCAGTGAGGATGTTTTCCGGAATCTCCTTGAGATCCTTTCTGTTCTCTTCAGGTATCAGTACGGTAGTGATTCCACCACGATGAGCCGCCAGCATCTTCTCTTTCAACCCACCAATAGGCAACACTTCTCCACGCAGGGTAATCTCACCTGTCATTGCTACATCTGCACGAACCGGAATACCGGTAAGCACGGAAACCAGTGCTGTACACATCCCTATCCCCGCACTTGGCCCATCCTTGGGAATAGCCCCTTCCGGCACATGGATATGGATATCACTTTTCTCGTAATAGGATGATTTGATTCCCAATGCGGAGGAGCGGCTACGCACCACCGTCATCGCAGCCTGAATGGACTCTTTCATGACATCACCGAGCTGACCGGTCACCGAGAATTTGCCTTTTCCAGACATTACAGCCCCTTCTATGGTCAACAACTCTCCACCAACCTCGGTCCATGCAAGGCCAGTAACCTGGCCAATCTGATCATTCTTCTCGGCCAGTCCAAAACGGAATTTTTTGACCCCAAGATAGTGCTCAAGGTTACGGATAGAGACAGATACCTTGCCCTTCTGCTCCTTGAGAACCAGCTCTTTGACCACTTTGCGTAATACCTTGGATATCTCACGCTCAAGATTTCTGACCCCAGCCTCTCTGGTGTAGTGTCGTACCATCTGACGGACTGCACCAACACTTATGGTCACCTCTTTGGCCTTGAGACCGTTATCCTTCATCTGCTTTGGAATCAGGTACTGGCGCGCAATATTGAGCTTCTCCTCCTCGGTATAGCCAGGAATTCTGATCACCTCCATGCGATCACGCAGAGGGCCGGGTATATTCATACTATTGGCGGTTGCCACAAACATCACATCAGAGAGATCATAGTCCACCTCAAGGTAGTGATCGCCAAAGGTGCTATTCTGCTCGGGGTCAAGCACTTCGAGCAGAGCCGATGCCGGATCACCACGAAAATCCATTGCCATCTTGTCTATTTCATCCAGCAGAAACAGTGGGTTTCTCACCTCCGCCTTGCTCATATTCTGGATGATCCGACCCGGCATTGACCCTATATAGGTTCGCCTGTGCCCACGAATCTCAGCCTCATCACGAACCCCACCAAGTGACATCCGTACAAATTTACGACTGGTAGCACGGGCAACTGATTGCCCTAACGAGGTCTTGCCAACCCCTGGAGGACCAACCAGACAGAGAATTGCCCCTTTGATCTTGCCTACACGCTTCTGTACTGCAAGGTACTCAAGAATTCTCTCCTTCACCTCTTCCAGACCGTAGTGGTCTTCATTCAATATCTTCTCTGCACGGGCCAGATCACCACGAACTTTTGAGCTCTTCTTCCATGGAACGCCTATCAAGGTCTCAAGATAGGTACGGACAACTGCCGCCTCAGCAGACATGGGAGACATCATCTTCAGCTTCTTCAGCTCGGAGTCAGCTTTTGCCTGGGCCTCCTCTGACAGCTCGGCCTTCTTGATCTTTCCCTCCAACTCATCCATCTCGTTGGTTCCATCCTCAGATTCACCCAACTCTTTCTGGATCGCCTTGATCTGTTCATTCAGATAGAACTCACGCTGATTACGCTCCATCTGTTTCTTGACCCTACCCCGCACCCTCTTCTCCACCTCAAGAATATCGAGCTCACCCTCCATGATGGAGAGAATATTTTCCATCCTCTCCTGCACATCGAAGGTCTCCAGCAGCTGCTGTTTCTCATCGATTTTAAGCGTCATATGCGCCGCCACCGTATCACTGAGACGGCCAGGATCATCAATTCCAGCCAGTGAGGTCAAAACCTCTGGAGGAATCTTCTTGTTCATTTTTACATAGTGTTCGAACTGACTCTGAATGGAGCCGGATAACAGATCAACCTCAACACCACCAACAATCTCTCCACGATGAACTGAAACCTGGGCACGCATATACCCATGATCCTCATCGATATGGTGAATCAGTGCACGATTTTTACCCTCCACCAGAACCTTGACGGTCCCATCAGGCAATTTCAGTAGCTGGAGAATGGTGGCAACTGTACCTGCATTAAACAGGTCGCTTATGGATGGCTCATTCTCAGTTGCACTCTTTTGTGCCACCAGAAGAATTTTTTTATTTTCCGCCATCGCTGATTCCAGAGCCGCGATGGAACGGGGACGCCCAACAAATAGTGGGATCACCATATGTGGATATACCACAACATCGCGCAGTGGAAGCAGTGAGTACTCCTGCATTAAAGGATCAACTGGAGCTACACTCTTGTCTTCTGTTCCCATGGAGTATTAGGTACTACTCAGCGACAGCCAGCTTTTCCTGCTCGCCCCCCTCAAAGATAAGCAGCGGCTCTGATTTATCATTGATAACAGTGGCATCCACCACCACCTTCTCAACACCCTCCTGGGATGGGAGATGGTACATGGTATCAAGTAGCGCATGCTCAAGAATAGAGCGCAGGCCACGAGCACCAGTCTTGCGTTTGATCCCCTTTTTGGCAATAGCATGCAGGGCATCCTCGCGAATATCCAGCTCTGCCCCCTCCATCTCAAAGAGTTTTCCATACTGTTTGGTAAGGGCGTTCTTCGGCTCTGTCAGAATCTTGACCAGCGCATCCTCATCCAGCTCTCTCAGAGTTGCCTCTACGGGAAGACGGCCAACAAACTCCGGGATCAATCCGTACTTGATCAGATCCTCTGGCTCAACATCCTCCAGCACCTCACCAACAGAACGTTCATCATCCTTGCTCTTGATCTCGGCAGCAAAACCGATCCCACTTTTCTCGGAGCGGTCACGAATAATTTTGTCCAGCCCGGCAAAGGCACCGCCACAGATAAAGAGAATCTTGCTGGTATCTACCTGCAAAAACTCCTGTTGTGGATGCTTTCTTCCGCCCTGTGGCGGCACAGATGCTGTTGTACCCTCAACCAGCTTCAACAGTGCCTGCTGTACGCCTTCACCAGAGACATCACGGGTAATGGATGGGTTGTCTGCCTTGCGGGAGATCTTGTCAATCTCGTCAACATAGATAATGCCACTCTCGGCACGCTCCACATCGTAATCACACTTCATCAGCAGTTTCTGGATGATATTCTCTACATCTTCACCTACATAACCGGCCTCGGTCAGTGTGGTTGCATCTGCAATGGTAAACGGAACATTAAGGGTACGGGCCAGAGTCTCTGCAAGCAGAGTCTTGCCACACCCTGTAGGGCCAATCAACAGTACGTTACTTTTGGCAAGCTCTACATCATCCTTTTTATAACCTGACTCTACGCGCTTGTAGTGGTTATAGACCGCAACAGAGAGGGTCTTTTTGGCCTGGTTCTGACCAATAACATAGTCATCAAGTGTTGCCCTGATCTTCTCCGGAGTCGGCAACAACGATTCTGAAGAGGACTCTTCATCCTCATCCTGCTCCTCTCGAATGATGTCATTACAGAGCTCTACACACTCGTCGCAGACATAAACCGATGGGCCCGCAATCAGTTTTCTTACCTCAGTCTGACTCTTTCCGCAGAAAGAGCAGTAGAGAAGCTTGCCATCTTCCTCGTTTTCACTCATAAAATTTGCACCTTCCGTACCTTGAGCAACTAGATCACTCGTCAATTACTGTTTTTTGATGGTTCTTTATACTATATTGGCCAGATTATACAAGACGCAGCCACACAATAACCAACTGTTTCTATCAGTTATTAATTGCGGCTCGATAACACCTTGTCTATCAGGCCATACTCAACCGACTCATCACTACTCATAAAGTTGTCACGGTCTGTATCCTTGCGAATCTGATCAATTGGCTGCCCCGTATGGTTAGCCAGGATCTTGTTCAGCCTCTCACGCACATCGAGAATCTCTTTGGCATGAATCTCGATATCTGATGCCTGCCCCTGAAAACCACCAAGAGGCTGATGAATCATCATCCTGGAGTGTGGAAGACAGAAACGTTTCTCTGCCGCCCCGCCAGCCAGTAACAGTGCCCCCATACTGGCAGCCTGACCAATACACATGGTACTTACGTCTGGCTTGATAAACTGCATGGTGTCGTAAATAGAGAGACCAGCTGTAACTGAACCACCAGGAGAGTTGATATAGAGATGAATCTCCTTGTCTGGATTCTCAGACTCCAGAAACAGTAGCTGAGCAACCACCAGATTAGCCATCTGATCCTCAACCGGGCCCACCAGAAAGATGACTCTCTCCTTGAGTAGGCGGGAGTAAATATCGTAAGCCCTCTCCCCACGTGAGGACTGCTCTACCACCATTGGTACCATGCCTATATTCTCTATTGGTGAACTCATACTCTTATCTCTTCCTCGGTTAAATGGTTCAATGCTACCTGTATGCGATACCTAAGCAGTACGATTGGCATTAGCCTTCTGCATCAGCTCCTCGAACTCCATACTCTCGTCCGACACTGTAGCATCATTCATCACCAGATCCACAATCTGCTCCTCCAGAGCCAGATTCTGCACACCCTCCAGCTGCTGTGGATTCTTCTCATACCACTCAATAACCTCCTGTGGATCCTCATAACCTGAAGCCATGGTCTCAATATGCTTCTTCACCTTGGTTGGATCAACCTGGACATTATGTTCACGGGTAATCTCAGCCAGAATCAGCCCCAGCTTGACTCTACGCTCTGCCTGCTCCTTGAACAGGTCAGGACTCAGAACTCCCTCCTGCCCCTGCATCTGCTGCTGCATGTTTTCAGCCATACGGGCAGCCTCTTCATCAATCAGTGGGGTTGGAATATCAAAGCCGTGCGTCTCATATAGCCCGTCCATCACCTGATTCTTGTTCACCTGGCTAACTGCCTGATCACACTCGCGCTGCATGTTTTCACGAATCTGGGTACGGAAAGCCTCAACCCCGCCCTCGGTTACGCCATACTTGGTAATAAACTCATCATCTATCTCTGGAAGCACCGCCTCGGAGACACTGTTTACCGTGATCGCAAACTGGGCTGGTTTGCCAGCCAAATCCTCTGCCGCATAGTCATCAGGGAAGGTGACATCAATACTCTTCTCCTCACCAGCCTTCATCCCGGCAATACCCTCTTCAAAGCCTGCAATCATTGAACCGGATCCCAGAGTTACCGGCACCCCTTCAGCAGAGCCTCGGTCAAACTCCTCACCATCAACAGTTCCAACAAAATCTATCACTACCTGATCACCATCGGCTGCTGCTCGCTCAACCTCGCCCCAGCTCTGTTGCTGGCTACGCAGATTGTCGATCATCTTGTCCATGTCATCATCACCAATCTCAACAACAGGCTTCTCTACCTTGATATCTGCAAACGATGCGATCTCAAACTCTGGATAGATCTCAAATGTGGCCTTGTAGGTGAGGTCCTTACCCGCTGCTATCTCTTCCGGATCAATCTTTGGAGCTCCCGCCGGAGTAAGATTCTCCTTGGTGACCGCCTCACCAAAACTGGCCTGAATCACCTCTCCTGCAACCTCGTGGAGAACTGACTCCCCAAAACGCTTCTTGACTACCGCCATTGGCACTTTTCCAGGACGAAAACCATTCAGTTTGGCCGTATTTTTCAGTCGGTTGAGACGATCCGCAACCTCCTTGTCAACACGCTCCGCAGGAACAGTAATTGTAATTGTGCGCTCTAGCCCTTGGGTTGTTTCTACAGATACTTCCATGTCTACTCTCGATTCCGTGGTTGAAAGCCGCGTATTGTACCCCAAAATCTCGCTCTGGCAGTACCCTAAAAAACCAATCATGGCTAGAATGTACAGTTTCATCCTGGAAGAGCAAATTTAACCTGAATCCTCCAGATGATCGTGCGTATAATGTGCAACATATTGATTCATAGAGCGAATTCTCGACTGAGCATAATCCTTGTTGTGATTTCCGAAGAATAAAATATCACTATATGAATCAAGAGGTTGGTGTATAACAGGTGGGAGCACCTAGAGAATTCAGGCTTAACATGGAGGTCAACAATATGAGCAGTGGAAAAACTTACCCGGTTAATAGTGATTTTGCGGCACAGGCCAACATCACCGCTGAACAGTACGAGGAGATGTATCAAAAATCTGTGGCTGACCCTGAGGAGTTCTGGGCAGAGCAGGCATCTAGCTACCTCACCTGGTTCAAGCCGTGGGAGACCACACTTGACTGGGATTATAGTAATGACGTCCATATAAACTGGTTCAAGGGTGGCAAACTCAACGCCTCATACAACTGTCTTGATCGCCACCTGAAGGATCGTGGTGATCAGATTGCAATTATCTGGGAGGGGGATGACCCCAATGAGGATCGCAAGATAACCTACAGGGAACTCCATTCCGAGGTCAGTCAATTTGCCAATGTGCTCAAAGCACGTGGGGTAGAAAAGGGAGACCGAGTCTCCATATATATGCCGATGGTTCCAGAGGCTGCTGTAGCAATGCTTGCCTGCACCCGTATTGGTGCCATCCACTCTGTAGTGTTTGGCGGATTCTCTCCGGATGCACTGCGTGATCGCATCCTTGACTCTGATTGCCGGGTGGTGATTACCGCTGACCAGAGCATTCGTGGCGGCAAAAAGGTTCCGCTTAAACAGAATGCAGACCAGGCCATGGCCGCCTGCCCCAATGTCCATACCTCTATTGTGGTAAGACGTGGCGGAGAGCCTGTTGAGTGGAATGCGGAGAGAGATATCTGGTACCACGAAGCGATGGAGGATGCACCTACCAAGTGCCCTCCTGAGGAGATGGATGCCGAGGATCCAATGTTTATCCTCTACACCTCTGGCTCTACCGGAAAACCAAAAGGGGTCCAACACACAACTGGTGGTTATATGCTCCATGCTGCCATTACCCACAAACTGGTCTTTGACTACAAGGATGGCGAAGTCTACTGGTGCACCGCCGACGTGGGATGGGTAACCGGACACACATATATACTCTATGGCCCCCTGGCTAATGGCGCCACCACCATGATGTTTGAGGGCATCCCCACCTACCCCACCGTCTCCCGCTTCTGGGATGTTTGTGACAAGCACAGTGTAGCCAGCTTCTATACTGCACCCACCGCAATTCGTGCACTAATGGCTGCTGGTGATGAGCCGGTGCGAAGCACATCCAGAAAATCACTGCGACTGCTCGGGACTGTAGGCGAACCGATTAATCCGGAGGCCTGGGAGTGGTACTACAATGTGGTTGGTGATGGGCGCTGCCCAATTGTTGATACCTGGTGGCAGACCGAGACCGGTGGCCATATGATTACCCCTCTGCCAGGGGCACATCAACTTAAACCGGGCTCTGCAAGCCGTCCCTTCTTTGGGGTGCAGCCAGTACTGCTGGATGATGAGGGTAACGAGCTTGAAGGGGCAACCTCAGGCAATCTGGCAATGAAATTTCCGTGGCCAGGGCAGATGCGCACCCTATATGGCGACCATAACCGTTTTATCGAAACCTATTTCAGCCAGTTCCCCGGATACTATTTCAGTGGTGATGGTGCCCGCCGTGATGAGGATGGATACTGGTGGATTACCGGTCGGGTTGATGATGTACTCAATGTCTCTGGTCACCGTCTGGGAACCGCAGAAATTGAATCAGCCCTCGTACTGCATGAACAGGTGGCCGAAGCTGCTGTGGTTGGATACCCACATGAAATTACCGGACAGGGAATATACGCCTTTGTCACCCTGATGCAGGAAACCGAAAGCAGTGACTCACTAAAAGATGAGTTGGTG
Source organism: Candidatus Thiopontia autotrophica (assembly GCA_014384675.1). NCBI lineage: Bacteria > Pseudomonadati > Pseudomonadota > Gammaproteobacteria > Candidatus Thiopontia > Candidatus Thiopontia autotrophica. The sequence continues at coordinate 20,318 of JACNFK010000020.1, forward strand.
GCGCTTGTACGCAAGGAGATTGGACCAATTGCCAAGGTTAACATTATCCAGTGGGCCCCAGGGCTGCCAAAAACACGTTCCGGCAAGATCATGCGCCGAATTCTACGCAAGATTGCAGCTAACGAGCTGGAAGATCTGGGAGACACCTCTACCCTGGCTGACCCCTCTGTGGTTGAGGAGTTAATCAACAATCGGGAGAGTGGATAAACCAACCAGATCTCCCTCACAAGTTATCCTATGGGGGAAAGGTTATGGTTCAGTGCGTTGTAATAACACCTGTAGAGCCCTCTCCCCAAACCCCCATCCCATTAATCTTTTTCAGATGTTCCTTAGTTGTGTAGAAAAATAGTTGCGCCTACTCACCCAACCAGTATGATTGGGCGAGTAATAAAATATAAATTAAACATCTTGCTGATCCCATGATCTATCCAGGATGTTGTTTCGGAGGAGATGTAATGCATAGAAAGCCGATCACTTTCATGTTTATTGCCATGTTGTCACCACTATCCCATGGGTGGGATGGGTTTGATCGTGGAGGTGAGGCCGAGGAGGCAATGACGCTTACACCGGATATAGATAACGGCAAAAAAATATATGATACCTGCTCTCTATGCCACACCTCGCAGGGCTGGGGAATGGCTCCAGGAATTGGTCAATACCGTGTCCCGGGAACATATCCACAACTGGCCGGCCAGCACAAGTCGGTTCTGATCAAACAACTAACCGATATTCGCCAGCTTAATCGCGACAATCCGGTCATGTATCCATTTACTCTGAACAGATATATTGGTAATGCTCAGGATATAGCAGATGTCACTGGATACATCACAACCCTGCCTGTTAACAGGCAAAACTACCTCGGACATGGAGACGACCTGGAGCATGGCAAAAAACTTTATCAGGACAACTGCGCTCAATGCCATGGCGACAACGGTGAGGGCGATCCGGAAAATTTTTATCCCAAACTGAACAATCAACACTACGAATACATGTTAAGACAGTTTATCTGGATCAGGGATGGCAAACGGAGAAACGCCAACAAGAAGATGGTCAAACAGATTCAAAAATTTAGCTACAGAGATATAAAAGCAGTCATTGATTACTCATCAAGATTCTAACAAACGCGCAATAATAACAAGATATTATAAAAACTATTAAAGGAAACTTGTGAAGATGAAAAAACTATTTGTCCCACTCCTGATTTTCGTGGCAGGCATGGTTGCCCTGGGGGGCGTAAACATATTCTTTGGTGCAACCAACGAGATGGCATTCTGTACATCATGTCACTCAATGAAGGTAAATCTTGAAGAGTACAAAGAGACCGTCCATTACAAAAACCAGTCCGGTGTGCAGACAACCTGTTCCGACTGCCACGTACCGCAGCAATTCTTCCCCAAGGTCCTTGCCAAGATCATGGCAGCCAAGGATGTATACCACTGGGTGCTCGGTACTATTGAGCCGGATGAGTCACAACTTGTAAGTGCAGATGACAATGGAAATTGTCCGGATCTGTTTGTCCCGATCAAGGAGGGGTCCAACCTCTGCATTCCAAATTACGGGGAAGTCTATAGCGAAGATGACATGAGCGAGGAGGCGGAAGAGCGTCGAGAGGCTGCCCTGGAGAAATTCAATGCATATCGCTGGAAGATGGCAAACAGTGTCTGGGACAAGATGAAGGCATCCGATTCTCGCGAATGTAGAAACTGTCATGATTTCGAGAACATGGACCTTGATATACAGGACCGCAGTGCTCGCAAGAAACATGGTCGCGCCACAGAGAAGGGACAGACCTGTATAGATTGCCATAAGGGAATTGCCCATACAGAGCCCGACGAGCCTGAGGAGAATGAAGACGAAGAGGAAGATGAAGAATAGGAACAGCACAATGAAAAAAATCGTAATAACCCTACTCTCCATGCTCCTCTCAACTACAGCATCCGCTGATGAGGCACTGGATAACGCCCTGCGCAGAGCAGCTGCCAATGGTGATTTTGAGGCCACTCAACAACTAATTGACAGAGGCGCGAATGTAAACAGCAGAGGAGAGCTTGGCCATACTCCGCTGATTTATGCTGCAGAGGATGGTCAAATCTCAATTGCAAAACTGCTTATTGACAGTGGCGCCCGTATTAATGATCAGACCAAAGGTGGATATACCGCCATCTCCGCTGCTGCAGATGAGGGAAGTATCACCCTGGTAGCCCTACTATTAAGGTCAGGTGCCGACCCTCACATCAAAACCAGTAATGGAATGGATGCCCTGATGGTGGCAATCCGCAGTGGAGATGCAGATGTCATCTCCATGCTTATGGCATATAACAGCAACATTAACACCGCAGATCGCCATGGACGGACTGCTCTCATGATAGCGACAAAACAGGGGCACATTAATACTGTACACATGCTTCTTCTCGCCAGTGCGGGAATGGATATTCGTGATAAAAATGGGAAAACTGCATTGATGATGGCGGCCGAGAGCGGGAATATGGATATTATTAATGCCCTGCTCAACCGCGGGGCATCAACATCCGTCACTAATGATCACGGCGCATCAGCTCTCCACTACGCTGTCTCCAAAAGAGGGGTTGATAGCGCACTTACCATACTTAACCACGGTGCAGATATAAATGTCACCGACCAGGATGGGTGGACACCACTAATGGAAGCGGTAGGCAGTGGCAATATGGAGCTGGCAAAACTAATGATTCAACGAGGCGCAAAGACAGATGTGCGTGATCATGAGGGGCTTGATCTGTTACTGATTTCAAAAATGAATCGCCATCATCAACTAACAGAATATCTTCGCACAATCATAAAAAAATAATTTTACTGAAACGCTGCAGCCACACCCTGAATGCAGTTTCAGTAAACGCATATAAGAAGATACAGATACTCTAATCTGCCTCTATTTGCTTGCACAAGAAGTTCTTTTTATATTATTATTGCTCTGCTCCGGGTTGAGAGACTTGGAGCAAATTAATATTAATTTTAACAAAATCTCTAATTAACTTTAGGAGGAGATATGAAAGCAACTAAACTTGCTATGGCCATCATTGGTGGCTGCGCAATTAGTCTGTCTGTATCTGCAGGCGGAAATATGACAGGGGCTGATGCATCAATGCTATCCAATACCTGTGCCGGTTGTCACGGTACTGATGGCGGTAGTTCTGGACCAGCTATTCCATCCATTGGCGGAATGTCTGCAACCTACATTACAGATATGATGAATGCATACAAGTCGGGTGATACTGTCAGTACCATTATGGGACGTATTGCCAAGGGCTACAGCGAAGATGAGATCGGCGCAATGGCTAACTACTTCGCCGAGCAATCACAGACTCGTGCAGATCAGTCTTTTGACAAGGCCAAGGCTGCCAAGGGTATGAAACTGCATGACAAGTACTGTGAGAAGTGTCACTCAGAGGGTGGATCTCTAGCCGACGATGACTCCGGTATTCTTGCTGGTCAGCTAACACCTTACCTTCACTACAGCATGGAAGACTTCGATAATGGAGATCGCTCTATGCCCGAGAAGATGAAGAAAAAGGTCAAGAAGCTGAACAAGAAGGAAGGTGCTGCCGGTATGGAAGCCATCCTCAACTACTACGCCAGTCAGCGTTAAGGAGGAGCAAATAAAATGAGTAAATTTAATCGTAGAGATTTTCTGAAGGTTTCTGGTGGAGCAGTTGGTGCTGCAACCATTGCCACTTCTGGGCTATCTTTTGCAAACACCAACCTTGATTCGCGCGGTCGTGTTGTGGTTGTTGGTGGTGGTCTGGGTGGCGCAACTGCAGCAAAATACATTAAGCGTGCCGATGCATCCATTGATGTGACTATCATTGAGCCAAACAAGACCTATTACACCGGCTTTACCAGTAACCTGACCCTGACCGGAATGGTTACCATGGATCAGCTTGGTCACACCTATGAGGGTCTTACTGCAATGGGTATCAAGGTTGTTCATGACTCTGTTACCGAGATTGGTGACAAGGCCGTGAAGACTGCTGGTGGTGGAAGCTACGGCTTTGACCGTTGCGTGGTATCTCCAGGTGTTGACTTCAAGTTTGTTGATGGACACAGTGAAGAGGTTGCCAACAAGTCTGTAACTCACGCATACAAGTCTGGTCATCAGATGAACCTTCTTGGTGAGCAGATTCGTGGCATGAAGGATGGTGGTACTGTTGTAATTGCAGCACCTCGCAACCCATTCCGTTGCCCTCCTGGACCTTACGAGCGTACCAGCCAGATCGCTTCCTACCTCAAGACTCACAATCCAAAATCCAAGATTATTGTCCTTGATCCAAAGGGTAAGTTCTCCAAGTTTGGCCTGTTCCGTGAGGCATGGAATATCCATTATGGATTTGATCCAGCTGCAGACGGTAGCAATGATGGCTCTATCATTGAGTGGAGAAAGATGACTCCTCTGGAAGAGATTGATGCAGCTACAAACACTGCTATCACCGAGGTTGACGAGGTTAAGGGTGACGTTCTTAACGTTATTCCTGACCAGAAGGCTGGCCATGTTGCACATGTAAATGGTCTGGTTGATGGTGACTGGTGTCCTGTAAATCTGCAGACTTTTGAGTCCAAGAAGCGTGCAAACATCCACGTCATTGGTGACTCCAGTGCAGCCAAGGGGCTTCCAAAGTCCGGTTATGCGGCGGCATCTGAAGCGAAGGTAACGGCAGCGGCTATTGTTGCAGCATTGAATGGTAACTCTGCTCCAATCCCGGCCTACACCAACACCTGCTACAGTGTGGTTGCACCAAATGATGCGTTCTCCGTAGCAGCGGTATACCAGTTGGCTGCAGATCACTCGAAGGTCATGAAGGTCTCCGGTGGTCTTACCCCAAGCGGTAAAAACCGTAATCCAGCACATCGCGAACGTGAAGTAGCGTATGCACTGAGCTGGTATGAGAACATTACTACTGATGCATTTAGCGACGGCAAGAAGCTATAAGCTCAGATTAACGTTCTGAAAACAGGCCCTCAGAAGGAGACTTCTGAGGGCTTTTTTATTATGAATCCGTGCGAAAGTAATAGCGACCTCCCACGAGTAGCCGTCTGTGGCCTGGACGACCACAGTCGAGCGACACAGGGATGTGCTTGAGCATGCTGCATGGGTGATATCGCTATTACTTTCGCACGGATTCATACCAACATGGCCAGACTATTATTTGGATTGCTCTTGATCATTAGCAGCACGGCAGAGTCCGGCCGCCAGGGATACGAGGTGGTGACCATGAACAATGGCAACATCTTCCATGGCACTATTGCTCATGAGGCTTTCGCTATTGAGACCAGTTATGGTCTGGTCACAATTCCCTACTCTTTTGTTGCATCACTTACCCCTGGCCAGAAAGGTGGTACTGACCAGATTACAACTCATCCTGGAGAGCGTTTCAGCGGAACAATACAGGGTGATGAATTTACTATTTTACGATTTGATCAACCTGCACTCCCTCTGGACCTGGCAGACATTTCAGAGATTATCTTCTCCAGGAAAACTGTACGTTCCCCACCACCGATACCTGTTGACTCAATCAGTACAGACAATGGAGACCGCTTCACTGCAACCATCTCAACCTCATCAATTCTGCTTGCAGGAGAGGATGGGCTCTCCATAATCCCCATCCAGCAGCTCCATATAATCGATCTTGAGGAGATAGAGGATCAGCTATCAGTTAACATTACCGACAATAATGGCAAGATACGACAAGGGGTAGTTAGAAACTCCTCAATACAGGCTGTGACCCGTTATGGAGACAGGGTTGATATCCCTTCATCACAGCTCTCACTGCTTGCAGTTAATGTCCATCACGGCAGAGCGCCATCTCTGTTTAATTATCGTCAACAACTTAACCCTGCAACCCAGTTTCATGATCTGCTATATCAGGATATTTCTGCTCCAGAGATGATCGCCTTGCGTGGAGGAGACTTTACCAGAGGCTCAAGAAATAAGGATGGTGATAACGATGAGCTCCCTCTTCAACCAATGCGCCTTAGGCCATTTGCCATAGGTCAGTATGAGGTCACTTTTGATGAGTATGATCTCTTCTGCGAGGTAACCGGTCATGATAAACCAGATGATAGCGGCTGGGGACGTGGTAACCGACCGGTTGTAAATGTGTCATGGAACGATGCAACTGCCTATACCGAGTGGCTTGCAACCAAAACACGCCAGCCATATCGCCTTCCATCTGATGCTGAGTGGGAGTATGCCGCGCGTGGTGGGACAGAAACCGTGTTCTGGTGGGGTGATCAAGCGCCAACCACGGAGTCCAATTGTGATGGCTGTGGCAGCATATGGGATGGTGAGCGTACCGCACCTGTAGGGCGCTTCAGGCCAAACCTGTTTGGACTGCATGATACTGCCGGTAATGTATTCGAGATTGTTGCTGACTGTTGGTCTGACACCTATTCTGATGCCCCCATTGATGGCTCACCATATCTCAAGGGTGGCTGTGGAAAACGGGTTATCCGTGGTGGGGCATGGAGCTTTCCTCCACACGAGGTACGTTCCGCCAACCGCTGGCGCGACTTCCCAAGCAGAAAAAGTGATGATACCGGTTTTCGTGTTGCTCGCGATCTGTAGCCAGGGAACCTCTAAAAAAGCTTAATGGATTCATACTACTCTACTCCCAACAACAGAAGTACAGGTGGGTGATGACGGCTGGATACCACCTCTCCAGATATATCTTATCTGGAGAGGTTATGAAGAAACTATTCTTATTTTGACTGTGCCACCATGTAGTCAACCACAGCCTTCAGTGCATCATCACTCAGGCCTGTTCCACCACGCGGCATCATCAGTGGGTTTGTTGGAGAGCCATTGATTGCGGTTGCATAGAGTGCATCCATACCTTTGGCAATACGTGGTGCCCAGGCAGTCTTGTCACCCACACCAGGAGCACCTACTGCGGCTGCAGTTGCAGGGCTGTGACAGGCAAAACATCCAGCGGCATAATCACCGGCAGCATCCGCAGATACATTTGTTGAGACTATTATTGCAGTGACTGCACTCAATGCCACCAGTAGACTATTTCTGCTCTTCATATTTTCTTCCTTAAACGTGTTATGTTATTGAATGACTCGCTAGGTTACTCAATTATTCCAAACTAGTCCATATTTAATAGATCACTTCATTGCGTGGCATACGGGATATAGGCGTACCCCCGTTGCTGCAAGGAGACCAGCTCAAGAATCCCAAAGATTGATCCGGAGCATACCATTTTATTCCTGTAGCTCTGCAAAATTCAGCCCTGCGAATATGGTAAAGTCGTCATTCCATGCGAGACCTGATTGAGACCCTTTTGCTTGTTGGTATCCCCCTCTCCGCCATTTTCTTCTGGTCGGACAGCATGCGTGCGCGTGAACGAGCCATTACGGTTTGTCGCCTGACCTGTAAAAATTATGGTGCACAACTCCTTGATCAGACTGTATCACTCCGACGCATTCGCCTACGCAGAGACAGTAGTGGCCGTATCCGTTTTTACCGCACCTACAGCTTTGATTACAGCTATGATGGAACAGACCGCTTTCAGGGAACCATGACCATGCTTGGGCCATATTCTGATCTAATTCATATTGATCCACCTCAGGATCCAACTATTGTACCTCCACCGGAAAATATCGTAACTCTTTAATATTATGGGAAAAATACTTGCATTATTGGCTCTGGCTCTTGTTATTGGCATCATGATTGCTCTACGTAGAAATCGAAAGTTGGAGAAAGATTCCCAGAATAAGCATTGAAGGGATTTGTTGAATATGGTACAATGCGCGCAGTATTAATTTAACAACAGTCACCACATTCTATTCACAAAAAAGAGAATAGATTCCGCCACTTATACCAAAAATAGCGGTCTTGAACCCCAATAATCACGGGGTCATAATTTAGATGGCTTGCATAGTTATCCTGGTGACAAATGGATAAAAAAGGAAACAATTATGTTTTCACAGAACATAAGCTGCGAAGATGCGCAGCGGATGATAAAAGATGAGGATGGGCAACTGGTAGATGTTCGCAGTCCGATGGAGTACGCACAAGGATGCCTTCCTGATGCGGTAAATGTCCCACTGCAATCAATTCAGGTGGCCGAGGAGATGCTCGATAAAGAGCGTCCAATAGTCCTCTATTGCGTTACCGGAGCCCGCACCCGTATGGCAAAAACATACCTGGAATCTATGGGCTTCGATAATGTTCATGATCTTGGTTCATTCAGGAACTATATGAGCTGCTAATTGCACTCTACCGGTGAATATGTCATTCTGAAAGGGATGAAGAAACTTACCCAACCCAGAGACCAGATTCTCCGTAGCAGAGTAAAACTGCTCGGCACACTCCTTGGCAATGTGCTTAAAAACCAGGCTGGTGAGGATATTTTTGATGCTGTAGAGACGCTGAGAAAGGGTTTTATAGCTCTCAGAAAAAAGGAGAATAGCCGAAAACGTGCCCGACTGATGCAGCTGATAGAACAGCTGGACCCAGATCAGCTCACCCATGTTATCAGGGCATTCAGCATCTACTTCAGCCTGATAAACCAGACTGAAGAGGAGTTTCAGCACCTGCAACGTCGCAAACAACTACTTACCGACAAGCAGTTGTGGAGAGGATCATTTGATGCAACCCTCCACAGTTTTGTGGATGATGGAATTGACAAAGAAGATCTGCAATCCCTGTTAAACAGTCTGGCCTACATGCCGGTCATGACAGCCCATCCCACCGAGGCGCGTCGCAGAACAATCATGGAGGGTCTGCGCCGGGTTTTTGAGTATGAAGAGAAGCTGGATGACCCTCGTCTGAGCCGCTCTGAAAAAGATGAGATTATTCGTGACCTGGAGGGACAGATACAGATACTCTGGAATACAGACGAGATTCGTACACGCAAACCAACTGTAGAGGATGAGATCAACCAGGGGCTCTACTATTACCAGAAATCTCTATTCAAGTCCGTCCCCAGACTCTATCGTAATCTGGAACGACACATCCGCAAGATATATCTTGATGGCGCTCCTACCATGGAGGGAGTTGAGGTGCCATCATTTCTCCGCTTTGGCTCATGGATTGGTGGAGATCGTGATGGCAACCCATATGTTACGCCTCAAACCACTGAAACCGCTGTACGTATCTATGCAAAAACCATTCTTGAGGAGTATATAGGTCGTGTTGACTCACTCATCCATGTGCTCACACACTCCAGTAAGCTATCAGATCTGCCACAGCCATTTATTGACCAGGTTTCCCGGGATGAAAAATTCTGCCAATCAATCGATTGTGGCCAGATAGAGCGCTTTGATAATGAACCATATCGGCGTCGCCTCTTTGTTATTCAACACCGTCTCTCACTAAATCTGGAGATCCTGAATCGCCGCATCTTCGGCAATAACGTGGACAATCGTATTCCTGGCTATGACTCCATTGATGAGTTCCGCCAAGATCTAGGGTTGATATACGATGCCCTGGTACATCAGGGAGATCTACGTACTGCCAGAGGAGACCTGCAGGATCTAATCAGGCTTGTCGAGACCTTTGGCTTCCACCTTCTCCATCTTGATATACGCCAGGAATCGACACGCCATACCGATGCTATTGCAGATATGCTAACCAGCAATGAAACCGGCATCGACTATAACAGCCTTGATGAATCTGAACGAATTGAGCTGCTTGCCAAGGCAATAGAGCAGGATCGGCCCTTCACTCTACAGAAAAATCTACTGCAGACAGAAACCCTGGAGACTCTAGAGATATTCGATGTTATCTATCGTATGCGTGAGGAACTTGGTGATGAATCATTTGGCCACTATGTGATCTCCATGACTCATGAGGCAAGCCATCTGCTAGAGGTGCTATTGCTTGCCCGCCAGGCAGGGTTGGTTGGGCGTGATATTGGTGGACGCTTCTGCCATCTCCAGGTGACCCCACTATTTGAAACCATTGATGACCTTGACAGACTGAAACCGGTACTGAGCAGACTATTCAAAAACCAGACATACAGAGAGTTGCTCACTCTATCAGGCAATCTCCAGGAGGTGATGCTGGGCTACTCTGATTCATCGAAGGATGGGGGTATCGCATCCTCATCATGGCATCTGTACAAGGCTCAACAACAGGTTGTAAAACTGACGAAGCAGTACAAGATAGAGTGTCGCCTGTTCCACGGTCGTGGCGGTACCATTGGGCGTGGTGGCGGCCCTACCCATGATGCAATTCTTTCACAACCAGCCGGAACTGTTCATGGCCAAATCAAGTTTACCGAACAAGGAGAGGTGCTCTATTACAAGTATGCCAATGAGGAGACTGCACTCTACGAACTGACCATGGGCGTTACTGGACTTATGAAAGCAACCACATGCATCATACGCAAAAGTGAATCCGAACACCCAGAGCATCGCAAGGTAATGGAGAGGCTAAGCAAGCTTGGGGAAAAGAGTTATCGCAATCTGATAGATGATACGCCCGGACTACTGGACTACTTCTATGAAGCAACACCAGTCATGGAGATCGGACTCCTTAACCTGGGATCTCGTCCATCACATCGTTCCAAGGGTAATCGTTCCAAGAGCTCCATTCGTGCCATCCCCTGGGTATTTGGCTGGGCCCAATCCAGACACACTCTCCCAGCATGGTATGGCATAGGCAGCGCCCTGGAAAAGTGGCGCGATAACAAGCCTGAAAGGTTAAAACAGCTTAGGCAGATGGCCAGACAATGGCCCTACTTCAGCGCCCTCTTGGGTAATACACAGATGGCCCTGTTCAAGGGAGATATGGACATAGCGGAAGAGTATTCCATGCTGGCAGAGGACAAAGAGAGCGCACAAAAGATCTTCAGCATGATCAGAGACGAACATGCCAAAACATGTCAGCAGCTCCTGGAGATTACCGAACAGGAGAGCATGCTTGAGGATATACCATCTCTCGCACTCTCTCTTATGCGCCGCAACCCCTATCTGGACCCACTTAACCACATCCAGATTATTCTGCACCAGAGATTTATCTCATCTCCAGATATAGAGAGAGAGGATGATCAATGGATGCAGCCGCTGTTAAGAACCATTAATGCCATATCCAATGGGATGAGGAATACTGGCTAGAGAATATAGTACTAGGCGGCCTGTACAGGAATGGTATGGGCGGTTCTCTCAATACGGTTATCACCGCTGAGGTAGATCAGTCTGGGCTTGAAATTTTTTGCCTCTGCCTGATCCAGTGCCGTGTAAGCACAGATAATCACACGATCTCCAGGGTTTGCCTTGTGTGCTGCCGCACCATTAACCGAGATCACACCAGAACGATGCTCTGCACGAATAGCATAGGTTACAAAACGTTCGCCATTATCGATATTGTAGATATGTATCTGCTCGTACTCCATTATTCCGGAGGCATCAAGCAGGCTTCCATCAATCGCACATGAGCCCTCATACTCCAATTCAGAGTGGGTAACCGTTGCACGATGCAGTTTTGTCTTGAGCATATTGATTTGCATCGGCATATTATCTCAGATTAAGGGGTAAATTATCAATTAATCGGGTTGCCCCCATCTTTGCTGCAGCCAAAACAGTCAGGTTTTTGCTGCCATTTTTGACGCTGTGCAACCCTGAATCCAGAATTGAGAAGTAGTCAACCAGGAACCCGGCCTGCCGAAGTTTTTCTATCGCCTCCAGCTCAATCACGGGGTAATCCTCTCTACCTGCCTCAAGCTGATCTCCAGCCCACTGTAGTGTACGGTATATTTCGGGGGCCCTCTCTCTCTCCTCCGCATCAAGATAACCATTCCTGGAGCTCATGGCCAAACCATCATCTTCACGAAAAGTTGGAACCCCGATAACCTCAACAGGAAGGTTAAGATCTGCAACCAGTTGGCGAATAACCAGTAACTGCTGGTAATCCTTCTGCCCAAAAAGCGCTACATCAGGCTGCACAATGTTTAATAACTTGGTAACTACTGTAGCTACCCCGGCAAAATGTCCTGGACGAGAGCGGCCGCAGAGCTGTTCGGATATCCCTGCAACCTCAACAGTTGTAGCTGGTGAACGGTCTCCAGCTGGATACATCTCTCCATCTGATGGAACAAAGAGAATTGAGGTATCAATATTCTCAAGCTTCTCTCGGTCTTGCTGCATGGTCCGGGGATAATTATCAAAATCCTCACCCTCTCCAAACTGGGCAGGATTAACATAGATAGAGACAACCACCACAGCTGCATTTCTCTTTGCCTCTTTCACCAACTCCAGGTGTCCTTCATGCAGGTTACCCATGGTTGGTACAAAGGCGATTGACTCGCCCATGCAGCGCAATCCGGCAAGATGCTCTCTTAATGACTCAATTTGACTAAACTCTTCCACCCCACAACCGCCCTACTGAAATGTATGCTCAACAGCCGGGAACTTGCCCCCTCTAACCTCTGCAACATAATTGGAAAGTGCCTCCGAAACAGCACCGCCATCTTCCATGAAGTTTTTCACAAACTGTGGAACTCTGCCCATAGTAATTCCCAGCATGTCGTACAGCACCAACACCTGGCCATCACACTCAACCCCTGCCCCAATCCCAATAACCGGAATCTCAAGCGCCGCCGTAATCTCCTGAGCCAGAACCACCGGGACACACTCCAGCACCAGCATTGAGGCTCCTGCCTGCTCTAGCGCGTGAGCATCGGCAATCATCTGCTGGGCAACATCACTCTCTCTGCCCTGAACACGATATCCGCCCAAACGGTGAACAGACTGTGGCTGCAATCCCAGATGAGCACAAACAGGAATATTTCTACTCACCAAAAGTGACACCGTTTCAACCTGATCTTCTCCACCCTCCAGTTTTACCATCTGTGCCCCTGTCTCTTTCATAAGGCGACCACCATTCTCCAGAGCCAGCTCTGGCGTGGCGTAACTCATAAAGGGCATATCAACCAGCAGTAACGCTCTCTTCAGGCCATGACCAACCATCCTGGCGTGATAAATCATCTCGTCAACAGTCACTGGAATTGTGGTCTCTCTGCCCTGAATTACCATCCCCAGAGAGTCCCCTACCAAAACCAGGTCAACTCCCGCCTTATCAATCTGTTGAGCAAAACTATAGTCATATGCCGTAAGTGAGGTGATTTTTTCTTTATTAGCCTTCATCTCCATTAATGTAGAGACTGTTACACGACCATGCCCACTGTTTGTGGTTGAACTACTCATCAATCTATCCCTCTTATTTCTATTTTTGTCATCTCACCACAATCACACTGTTGCAACAACTCTCCAACCATCCCCTCCCCGGGAACATTCAGCTCAGCACCTGCAATCTCAGCCAGAGGAACCAGTACAAATGGCCTCTCTGCAACTCCTGGATGAGGAATCTGCAATCTCTCGTCATCCACAACATCTTGTCCATAGAGCAAAATATCAAGATCAATTGTACGCTCCCCCCAACGCCTTTCTCTGTTACGCCCTTGTTGATGCTCTATCTTTTGTAGCTGATCCAGAAGTTGTGATGGTCCCAGTGTTGTATCTATCTCTGCAACTGCATTCAGGTAGTCCGGCTGATCCTGTGGTCCCATCGGTGGATTTATATAAAGTGAAGAGATGGCAACAAGAGTGGTTTGATCCATATTCTCCAACGCAAGCAGCGCACTATCTATCTGCTTGTCTGGACTATCCAGGTTACTTCCCAGCCCAACATATGCCTTCATCAGTTGCTGGTCTGAGCCGGCTTCTTGCTGCGTCTACGCCGCTTTTTTCTGGGCTTACCGCTACCCGGAGCCTCGTTGATCATGCTCTCTCGCTCCTTCGTACCAACTTTCTGGAAGTCAGTCCACCAGTTGGCCAGTTCGCTATCAACCTCACCAACCTCGGATCTGAGCAACAGAAAATCATAAGCAGCACGAAAGCGGGGGTGATCCATAAAACGGTATGGCTGCCTGCCTTTACGACGCTGAAAACGGGTCTGCAGTTCCCATATCTCCTGGGCCATTATGGCGAACCTTTTTGGCATTGATAGAGTTTTTCTTTGTTCCCTCAATGCATTACGCCCTGCATGGTGCAGGCGTACATTTTCTGGCAATCTGGCACCACTTTCTGGGTGTCTCTCATCAGATCTGTCTGCAATCTGTCGCACCTCCTCCCAGAGAAGTGCTGCAATCAGAAATGCCGGGGTAATTGGTTTGTTCTCTGCAACACGACGATCCGTATTCTCCAGTGCCTTGATCAGAAAGGCATGAGGAAACCCCTCTTGCTGATCCAATACCCTGTCAGTAAGCGGAAAGAGGTAGCGAAACAGATCATAGTGACGCAGTCGTTCAAAGGTCTCCAGCGCCTGCCCTGACTGGAACATCTTGAGAAACTCCTCATATAGTCGCGCCTGGGGGATCTGCTCCAACAGATTTCCCAGCTTGAAAATTGGTTGCTCAGTCTTTTTCTCAATCTGAAAACCAAGCTTTACTGCAAAACGGACTGCCCGCAACATTCTTACAGGATCTTCATGATAGCGTTGCGCTGGATCACCAATCATCCTGATCTGTCCACGTTCCAGATCTCTTACTCCACCGGTATAATCCACCACCGAAAAATCGGCAATATTGTAATAGAGCGCATTGATTGTGAAGTCTCTACGCCAGGCATCCTCTTCCAGAGTTCCGTAGAGGTTATCTCGCAGAATCATGCCCTGTTCACTCTGTTTCGCGTTACTCACTGAACCATCCTGTCCCGAACGGAAGGTGGCAACCTCGATTATCTCCCTCCCAAAATGGACATGAGCCAGACGAAAACGGCGACCAATCAGACGACAGTTACGAAATAGTGCCTTGATCTCCTCTGGAGTTGCATCTGTTGCTACATCGAAATCCTTGGGCTCACGCTCCAGCATCAAATCTCTAACTCCACCCCCAACCAGATAAGCTCCATATCCACCTTTGTGTATTCTATTTAGAACCTTGACCGCATTACGGCTCATCTGCCCACGTGAGACCGGATGCTCCGAACGAGAAAATATAGTCGCATCGACAGATGGTCGCCCTTTTTCAGAAGAGAACATGCGTTTTATCCATCCTGAGCCTTTTATTAATTTCATATTGCGTATTGTACTTGTTTTATCTCTCTGGCAGAATACGCCACCGGTCACATAGACCAAAAAAATGCTCTCTTCGTCTAGCGGTTAGGACGCTGGCCTCTCACGCCGGTAACAGGGGTTCGATTCCCCTAGGGAGTACCAACAACAAGGCCGATTCTTGTTCTATAGACCTGCTCTACAGAGATAAGAATCGGTTTTTTATGTTATATTCGTTTGTTTTCAATACATAAAATCCTGCATGAGCGATACCCAAACAAAAGTCCATGTCACCATTAACGGCAAACAGATCCATGTCTCCTCGACACTATCTGTAATCCAGGCACTGTGGAAAGCAGGATATCCCCGCGTCCAGGGGGTTGGCTGTCTCGAGGGTGTATGTGGATCCTGCCGGGTATTGGTGCGTCGCGCAGAAACTGACGAGATAAGCATGGAGATGGGGTGCCAGACCCTGGTTGAGGATGGTATGGAGGTAATGTTTCTGGTCTTTCCGTCACCATCCCAGCATAGCTACAGTCTGGAACAGATACAAAATTCATGGGAGGTCCAGACCGAGTTCCACAAGATTTTTCCTGAAGCACAACAGTGCCGCAATTGTCACGGTTGTACAACATCATGCCCCAAGGATATTGATGTTGAGAAGGGGGTTGAGCTTGCGGTAAAGGGGCGTTTTAAAGAGGCCGGAGACCTGTTTATTGAGTGTGTTATGTGTGATCTCTGCATGACCGGATGTCCTGAACAGATTGCTCCAAACCATGTTGGCCTGTTTGCTCGACGTGTGACCGCATACTTTCACTCTCGCCCCTCCAACCTGATTAATCGCCTTGAAAAGATCCGTACTGGCGCCCTACAGGTGATCAAGGAGTAATTATGGATAAGGTCAATAACGAGGCAATATCCTATCAGAAGGCAGTCGCCAACTATCGCATCAAACAGGAGCGGCCTCTGCCAATACCTGAAATTGATAGTGAAAAACTGTTAAACAGTTTTCACCCAGACTATATCGAAGAGTGCCTAACTACACTAAAGGTTGGAGCCAACAAGGGAGACCCTTGCCACAAACAGCTTGCCGATACACTGCAGTCAGACTCAAGAATCAGTGAAGCTGATTTGGCAGGAGCCGCGACTGTAGAGACAGATGTACTGGTTATTGGTGGTGGTGGTGCAGGATGTGCTGCCGCACTGATTGCACAACAACAGGGGGCCAGAGTAATCCTGGCTACAAAACTGCGTCTTGGGGATAGCAACACAGTAATGGCAGAGGGCGGTATTCAAGCCTCCATCAACAAGGATGATTCGCCCCAATTCCACTATAACGACACCATGAGTGCCGGCCATCAGAAATCTGATCCTGACCTTGTATCTCAACTGGTGCTGGATGGACCTGATGTTATTCGCTGGCTTATCCAGCAGGGCATGCAGTTTGATCTGGATGAGTTTGGTGACCTGCTTACCAGGCGTGCTGGTGGTACCTCAGCGGAACGCATATGTTTCTATCGTGACTACACTGGCCTGGAGATGATGCGAGTACTACGTGAATCTGTCCATAACAGCAACATTGATGTGTGGGACTACAGTCCAACAGTGGAGCTACTAGGGGATGATCAGGGTGGCTGCTCTGGAGCTGTTATCTCTTCACTGAAAAATCGAAAATATATCCAGATAAGCGCAAAGGCAGTTATTGTCGCAACTGGCGGCATTGGAAGAATGCACCTTAATGGTTTTCCAACATCAAACCATTTCGGTGCAACTGGTGATGGCCTGGTACTCTCCTATCGCATGGGAGCGCAACTGCGTGATCTTGACTCTTTTCAGTACCATCCAACTGGTCTTGCATACCCCTTCCACCTTGCAGGCAGCCTTATAACTGAAGGAGTTCGCTCCTGTGGAACCTATCTGTTAAACGGGAATGGAGAACGCTTTGTTGATGAGCTCTCCGCTCGAGATATTGTTGCTGCCGCCGTTATTCGTGAATGTCGTGAAGGTCGAGGCATAATTACAGAGGATGGCCATCAGGGAATCTGGCTGGACACCCCAGGGCTGGAGGCCAGGCAACCCGGGGTTCTGCAGAAGAGGTTTCCCAAGCTAATGCACCTGGGAGAGAAAGCCGAAATCAACCCGGCTGAAACACCACTACTTATATACCCTACCCTCCACTATCAGAACGGTGGTGTAGTAATTAATGAAGATTGTGAAACCTCAGTGCCAGGACTCTTCTCTACTGGTGAGGTAACCGGTGGAATTCACGGAAGAAATCGTCTTATGGGAAATGCTCTTCTTGAGATTATCAGCTTTGGGCGTAAGGCAGGAGCTGCCGCCGCCAAAAAAAGAAAAGACAAACGCAGCAGTCAACTATCTATTGAGCACCTAAATACACTCCGTAGAGAGCTGACCAACGCAGAACTCTCTATGGATCTACAGGGACCAATACTCTTTCCTGAATATGCAAAATTTGATCTGGACTCAGATTATGTTGGTCTGCACCGTAACCGAAGGCAGAGCTCATGAGTGACTTATCAAAACTGAATCAGGTACTACTTCATCCTGATCGTCGCTTCGGTGCTGATCTCGATACCTGGCTGGTTGATATTGGTGGTGACGGTCTGGAGAAAGCAATACTGAATCCGGAACATATTCTACCAACCATTCGTGAAGCAAAGTTACTGGGGCTCGGTGGTAGCGGGTTCCCAACCCATATCAAGTGGGAATTTGTAGCGAATGAACCGAGTGACCAGGACAAATATCTCATCTGTAACGGAAATGAAGATGAGCCGGGAACATTCAAAGACCGAATCCTGCTTCAGGAGACCCCTCATCAGGTTATTGAAGGGGCAATTATTACCGCACTGGCCACTGGCACAAACCAGATTGTCTTCTATATAAATCCTGAACAGGAAGGTTCGCTTGAGGCGATGAAAGAGGCCACAAACCAGTGGAGTGAAACCGACTATGTAAACCAGGTCTCCAACATCCTTGGACGCCCTCTTGAGTTTTATATTGTTGCCAGCTCTGGTCACTATATTGGTGGTGAAGAGACTGCGGCAATTGAGTCTATTGAGGGCAAATTTCCATTTCCACGTGGCAAGCCACCATATCCTGCTAAAGCAGGACTATTTGGACTCCCTACACTGATTAATAATGTAGAGACCATGGCCAACGTCTCTCATATTATTCGCAATGGTGCAGAGTGGTTTATAAACCAGGGAGAGGGAGACTCGCACGGCACAAAGATCTTCTCCCTGAGTGGTGATGTACTACGTCCCGGAGCTTATGAACTCCCGATGGGTACTCCCCTGTCTGACCTGATCCATATCCATGGTGGAGGCATGTTGCTGGACAGAAAACTCAAGGCAGTCTTTACCGGTGGCCCCTCCAACACAATCTTGACACCAAAGGATCTGGATGTCCCGCTGGACTTTGACTCGGTGCAGGAGAGACGATCCAGCCTGGGTACAGGGGCAATGATCGTAATCTCAGAGGGGACAGGAGTTGTACGCCGGGTGACAGAATATGTCTCGTTCTTTGCAAACTCATCCTGTGGGCAGTGTCCTTCATGCAAAACAGGAACATTTTATGCGTCTCAACTGCTCTCGCGAATTGACAGCGGAAATGGAACCCGTGCCGATCTTGACACATTGATTAATCTAACCCGCATCCTCCCGGGAAGTGGCCGTTGCCATCTTTTGGACGGGGCAATAAAACTGCTTGATAGCTCTCTCTACCATTTTATGGATGAATATGAGCAACCACTGAGACACAGCTAAACAAACCTAAACTTCGGCGAAATCTAGGTAAAAAACCGGTAATCGTCGGTTATTTTCTCCAAAAACCACAATACACACATAGCTTATATAGTCATTTCAGCTTGATTCCACACCCTGTTTCATGAGATGATTAGCGGCTATTGCCACCGACCTGTCAAGGTCAACAAAAGAAAAAGCTCTGCGAGGAAATCGTTCGTGCAACCAACTAGCATCAAAGAAAATATTGTAGAAATTGTAAGCGACTCTGGAGAAGGAGCCCAAAAATGTGGGCAGACCTTCGGAAATATAAGTGCCAAAATGAACAATGGAGTCTGGACGGTAGAAATTATCCCTGCCGAGATCCAGCCACCTGCGCGCACCCCATCTGGAGCCAGTGGTATTCGTATCCGCTTTGGCTCTAAATATATGACCAATGTCGGCAATGAGGGTGACCTGGTTGTCGCCTTCAATGAACAGGTTCTCTACTCCAGAATAGCCAATGGTGCCTACAAAAAAGGCACTATTGTTCTGTTGGATAATCGCTGGGAAAGTGATGCTTCCACAGAAATTCAGGAGATGTATAGAAAGGCCGTTGTCGAATTCCGTGAGCATGGGCTGGTTGTCCATGAGCTACCGATCCACGAGGCCTGTCTGGAGGTAGTCAAAGACCCCCGCAAAGGGAAAAACATGTTTGTCCTCGGCATGCTCTGCCGAATCTATAACCGCGACAAAGAGATGAGCCGAAACGAGATTGCCATCACCTTTGCCGGCAAGAAAAACGCGATCATCACCAGCAATCAAAACCTGTTTGATGCTGGTTACGCCTTTGCAGAGAAGCATGTTGGCGACTATTTCTTTGATATTCCTCCAGCAGAAGAGATGGGCAGTCAGAAAATGGTTGTCACTAACGGGAATACTGCAATTGGTTTGGGGGTGATGGCCTCTGGAATGGAGTTAGTCTCCATGTACCCCATTACTCCGGCAACCTCTGCCTCACACTATCTGGCAGATGTTTACCCGGCAGCTGGAGGCTTCGTTCATCAGGCAGAGGATGAGATTGCGGCAATAGCATTTGCAATTGGTGCCTCCTACGCTGGCAAAACAGCCTGCACAATTACCTCAGGTCCAGGTATGGCACTGAAGACCGAGAACATTGCTCTGGCAGTAATGGCAGAGATCCCGCTGGTGATTGTAGATGTTCAGCGTGGCGGGCCATCTACTGGTCTCCCCACCAAAATTGAGCAGGGAGACCTCCTCTCATCCCTTTATGGCATGCCTGGAGATGCGCCCAAGATTATACTTGCTGCCGCCACCATTGCTGAGTGTTTTAGTATGGTAGTGCTGGCCCGCAAACTGGCTGAAACCTTCCGCACCCCAGTAATCGTCTTGACAGATGCAAATCTGGCAACCGGGGTACAGCCTTGGGTACGTCCGGAATTGAGCCGTGACATGCTGGCACCACCACTGGATCAATCAGAATGGAACCCGGATGTTCCAGCCTATGACTGGGATGAAAAAACCGGGCTCTCACAACGCCCAATCCCGGGAATGCCCAGGGGTGAATATGTACTGACAGGCCTCTCTCACACCAAACAGAGCAAGGTATCCTATGAGTCGACCGAGAACCAGCACAGCACAAGCATGCGTAGTCGCAAACTGGCCACCTTGCAAAGCACCCTGACTCCTCCAGAAATACACGGTGACGAGAGTGGAGACCTGTTAGTTGTTGGCTGGGGTTCTACCTATGGCGCAATCAACGAGGCAATTGATAATCTTCGTGAAAAAGGGAGCAAGGTCTCCTCAATACACCTACGATTCCTCTCTCCATTGGAGCCTGGACTAAAAGAGATTTTCTCTAGATTCAAAAAGGTAATTACGGTAGAGGTCAACTACAGTGACGACCCCAAGGCACCGATGATTACCGATGAGAACCGTCGCTACGCACAGCTGGCTAGCATACTACGTATTCAGACTCTGGTTGATGTGGACTGCTGGTCAGTGGTCTATGGACACCCCCTGCAACCGGAACTTATTGAGAACGCCATTCAGGAACGGTTGGATCAGGTTACTGACAACCGATCCTCACAGGACAAAGGAGAATAACGATGTTTGGAATCAAGGCAGATTGGTCCCTCGATATTCAGGAGCGTTACTTCACCCTGGATGATTATGAAGGAAATGAGGCACGCTGGTGCTCCGGATGTGGTGACCATGCAGTACTGGCAACAGCTCATCGCATCCTGCGTGATGCTCAGCTACCACCGGAAAAATCAGTTTTTGTCTCCGGAATCGGCTGCTCAAGCCGGATGCCACACTATATGGCAACTTATGGACTCCATGGGCTCCATGGTCGCGCCCTCCCTCTGGCCTGCGGGGTAAAATCTCGACGCCCAGATCTTGATGTATGGGTAGCTACCGGAGATGGTGACTGTTTCTCTATTGGTACAGCTCACTGGATTCATGCCGTGCGTTATAACATGGATATGACAGTGCTTGTCTTTGACAACCAGATCTATGGATTGACCAAAAAGCAGACCTCTCCAACCACCCCAATCGAGTTCAAGACCAGCACTCATCCGCAGGGAGCATCTCTGGATATGCTCAACCCCAATACAGTTACTCTGGGAATCACCAACGCATCATTTGTTGCGCAGGTTGTGGACTGGAACCCTCCCCTGCTGCACGAGACTCTGAAGGCGGCACACAAACACAAGGGGACAAGTTTTGTCAGAATCATTCAGCGTTGCCCGGTCTTTGTAGACTCCATTACCAAGGAGCTTCAGGAGGATGCCTCCAGACTGCGTCTACTGACCCATGAAAACGGGATCCCCGTCGCCAAGGGAATTGAAAAGCTCTTTCCTGAAACCATGGAACATGACCCTGCAGATATGGCTGAAGCTCTTCAAATTGCACGTGACGAGACCGAGAAGGGAATCATTCCTGTTGGTCTCCTCTATCAGAATAGTAACATCCCTTGCTACAGTGACCTCTCTAGCGTCGGCCACGATGCTACGGATGAAATAAAGATTGCTGCAACCAATGACGCCCTGGATGCGTTTGCGATCTAAAGAGGAATATTCAACCCAATGAGTAGTGCACATTCACTTCCCATACTGAACTCTACGCAATCAGAGCCAGAATCAGAGACCAAAACTCTAAGGACTCTTCACCACTTTCACCTTGGAGACCCTAGTGTAGAACGTGAGACCAGACAGATTGGCAGTGATTATCTTCCTGCACTGCTTGGTCCATTTCGTGATGTCTCAAAGATTAGTTATGACTATCCATTGGTTCTCTTCTCCAGAGAGTCCCGCCAGAGCAGTCAATATGCACTACCTCTCTCCACATTTCTCCAGGAGTCTGTAGCAGAATTTGCCCCCGGCGAGAATGGTGCACGAATACTTAAAGATAACCTGGGTTGGCTGGAACATGCAATTCGAGGTGAGCTGGAAGGGCATGATGGGCCACTCCAGCTCTTCCCGGCAGTAAACCGTTCTGTTGAAGCACTGTTACAGCACCTCTCTCTATCTGGTGACAACCAGAAGGCGGTCGAGAATGATCTTGAGCAACTTAAGGGTTTCTTCAGTGAAGCGGATCAACTCCTCCCATACGATCGCTATACCGCAATTCATCTAATGATTCATCTGGTCCATGGACGCTCTGAAGAGCGCTGGGACCAGTTTGAGATTGAGCTCCAGGATTTACGCCGCCAACTCAATCAGATTCTTGATATCGAGCAGCGCAAATCAGGTGAAGCAATGGGCGCCTCTGCACTACAGAAAAGTGTTGGCAGCAATGCCAATCGCTTTAATTCCGAGGCCCTCTCTTCAGTGCTTCCCCAGAATAGTGGCACAGTCACCATGTCTGAGGCGCGCAAGGATAGAATCACTCATGCAGCAGAGATCATAAACCAGTTCCAGCGAGATCCTGTTCAGGTACGCTTTATCCATACTGGCGACTTCTCTGGTCCATGGGCTGATCATCCCAACCACTTTGAGACTACAGTTGATGCAGACCCTTGTCACAAGGCGACATCCATATTCGACAGTGAGGCAAATGAGCTTGCCGAGCTCTTTACTGCATGCAGAATTGCCCGCCTGGAGATTGACAACAGTTATGATGCAACTGTTCATGACCCCTGGTTTGCCAACTTTAACTGGGAGGCTTTTTCAAAGGAGGAACTCTTACTTGTTCCAGCAACGGTTGCTTTAGAGCCGGCAAATCGATTGGCCCGTGAGGGGCTTAGCTCCTTCTCTCAGCTACTGGGCTCCGGACGACCCATTCAGATCCTGACTCGAGTCAAGGGTCATAGTAATCCTGCTGCTAGTGAAGAAGAGTCCCCATTCCATGATTTCCGTCTGGAACTAGGGTATATAGCAACAGCACATCGTCAATGCTACGTGGCCCAAACCTCTGCTGCTCGCTATCAACATTTGATGAGCAGCTTCCTGGAGGCAACCGAGATTCCCCACACTGGAGTCCACCTGATTAATACCGGGGTTCAGATTACCAGTAATCTGCAGGAAGATGATCCTCACATGATCGATCCATCAATCCAGAAGAGCAGAAAACAGTTCCTGATGGATCCATGGATGGTGGCCAGTGCTGCCCTGGAGGGGCGTGTTCACCCCTTCTTCCGGATGAATCCAGAACTGGGGGATACCTTTGCCGAGCGGATGAATTTTAGTGTCAATCCGCAGCCTGAAAAGGATTGGGCCATCCATCCGTTCAGCTATCAAAATGAGAATGGTGAGGTGACTCATACGGAATTCGCCTTCACCTTTGCCGACTATGCACTGCTGGTACCTAAACTCAGAAACCATTTTCGCCTTATTCCTGGTAATTTTGAGTCCGAGGCTCTAACTCCAATTGCTGAGTATCTGCAACAATCCGAGGAAAACAGCTTCTCTCTAGTACCATTCGTCTGGACTATCAACAAGGATAACCTGCTCCACAGAGCTGTTGTATCCCGAGAACTGGTGCTTGCGTGCAAGGATAGGCTCAACTACTGGCATACCCTGCAGGAGCTCTCTGGAGTACGTAATCCACACGCAGACCAGGCTGTCAATGAGGCTAACCTGTTGATGGAGGCAAAACAGAACAGCATTATCAGTGAGCTTCAGCAGAGTCACGCCGAGGAGATTAGTCAACTACAGGCCGATGCAACAGCAACGGTGATGAGTAAACTGGCTAAGGTGCTGATGGGAATGAACCTCGAACAGAATATCGTTGCCGGCGCTGGATCTACTGCAACTACTGCAACTACTACAGAGACAGAAGAGCAAGACTCCGAACCAACCGAGGAGGCTGTCGAAGAGATGGCTTCAGAGGAGGAGCCTGTTATCGAGATCTCTGAAGACCCATGGATCGAATCCATTCTCTGCACAACATGCAATGATTGCACCAATATGAATCCACAAATGTTTGTCTACAACGATGATAAACAGGCATACATAGCTGACCCCAATGCTGGAACCTATGCGGAACTGGTTGAAGCGGCAGAAATATGTCCATCCCGCTGTATCCACCCTGGAATGCCACTCAATAGCAGTGAACCTGATCTGGATGAGCTGATCGAGAGAGCAGCCCCATTCAACCAGGGATAGGAGCAGCCTTGAACAGTCTGCTAGCATCTCCAGCTATAATGATGGGAATAGGACTCTTTTTCGGGGTAATTCTTGCTGTTGCCTATCGTCTGCTAAAGGTAGACGAAGACCCCAGAATTGATGAGACAGAAGAGATGCTACCTGGCACCAACTGTGGTGCATGTGGTGTTCCTGGATGCCGTGCTTTTGCTGAAGAACTCATCAAAGGCAGTGTGGAACCAAGCCAATGTACGGTTGCCCCCAAGGATGAGATCGAGGAAATTGCCGAATTCCTGGGAGTTGATGCTGGCTCACAGATAAAACGGGTTGCCCGTCTTCATTGTGCTGGTGGCAAAGAGGAGGCCTGGCAGATTGCAGAGTACCAGGGATTTGATAGCTGCCGCGCTGCTGCTGTAGTCTCTGGAGGTGGCAAAGGGTGTTCATGGGGATGTCTGGGACTGGCAGACTGCGAGATCGCATGTGATTTTGATGCCATTCACATGAATGCCAATGGTCTCCCGGTTGTGGATCTGGATAAATGTACAGCCTGTGAGGATTGTGTAGTTGCATGTCCAAAGGATCTTTTCAAGATTCACCCGATTAATGAACACCTCCTGGTTCAATGCAGTGCCCCACTGGAGGGGGATGCGATTCTCTCACTATGTGGTACCGCCTGTGATGGCTGTGGACGTTGTGCAACAGATGCCAATCCTGGCTTGATAGAGATGGTGGATGGCCTGCCTGTTGTAGATTACAGTAGCATGGTGGAAGAGACACCAGAGGCCACCTATCGCTGCCCCACTGAAGCCATTATATGGATAGATGGTGGACAGTTTGACCGCAAAAACAGAAACCTGACCGAGGGTCAAAAACGTTATGCCCAGCTTCGCTGAAATCGCAAACCGCATCTACCGCAAAGTCATCGGAGCAGATAACACTCTGCAAACAGACAGTCACGGTATTACCACAACGCTAAATGGTAGTGTTGCGGTAGCTACAGTTGAGAGCATTCTATCGGAGGCTGCCGCATGTGGTGAGGCCTTCCCTCCTGAGAAAGGTTCCATTGCATGGCGTAACGAACAGCAGCGTCAACAGGTTAATCTTTTTGGAAAGCCACTCCTTAACATAGAGAGCGGAAGTGCTCGTGGTGCACTATCTGCGGCCATGGGGCTTGCGATGGCTGGCAAACGGGCCTCCTGCAGTCTATGGTCAAGTGACCTTGCCAATGCACAGGATCTTGTCAGACGTGCAGTTGGTCACCACTTGCCACTGGTTATCCATGCCACCAGCAAGGCACTTCCCCTGAATGGCGAAAGCCATGAAGATAGTGATGAAGGTATTCATCAACTCAGAGATAGTGGAGCATTTATTCTCTATGCACAGAATGTACAAGAGGCCATTGATTTCACCCTGATTGCCAGAGCAGTTGCTGAGAAGGCACTTGTTCCAGGTATAGTAATAATGGATGGTCACGAAACCGCGTCATCACCACAACAGATTGAACTGCCATCTCCAGAACTTATCGAAAACCTGGTTGGCAACTATGCTGATTCAATTCCGGTTGCAGAGCCAGCCCAGCAACTTGTATTTGGAGAAGAGCGCCGCCGGGTGCCAAATTGGTACAGTCTGGATAATCCAACACTACAGGGAAGCTATCGAGACCCATACAGTTTTGGGCTTGGCACCATCTCTCACACCAAGTTCTTTGGAGCACTGGTTCAGGAAATTTTGCAGGATACCTTCACCGGTTTCGCTCAACTAACAGGTAGAAATTACAGTGCTGTCACCTACCTCGGCAAGAAGAGAGCTAAAAAGATTATTGTTTGCTATGGATCAATAACAGGTCGTTGTAATAACATCTCCAACCAACTTAAAGAGATTGCTGTAGCTAGTATTCATCTGCTTGCACCATTTCCTGCCAAAACACTACATGAGACTCTACAGAACTGTAGTGAGGCTATAATCCTTGATCGCAGTGAATCACTGCTTGATGAAAAGCCTCAGTTGTATAGAGAAGTTTTGCCTCTGCTCTCACATAACTGTAAGGCAAACTCCGTCATCTATGGAGTTGGAGGACTTCCTGTTCACGACTCTGATCTGGTGGCAGCGTTTAAGGCTCCTCACCATGATGACGCTATAAGGGTTGGAGTTACCCCACTACCCAACAACAGCAATCCAAAACAGCAGGTCCTAACTGACCTGCTGGAGAGGAATTATCCTGAACTGGGGGAACTTGGCATTACTGGAGGGAGAGAGAACAACAGCCACCCCTCCACACCATCCAACTCACAGCATACCCCTATGGCAGTACGCCACCTGGGATCTGATCAAGATAGCGGATACCAGAACCTGTCACGATTCTGGGATCAGACCGGAGTTCTCTACCGGGACGGGATGGAGAGTAACCAGGGTATTGATCCATTCGCTGCAGTTGGTCACATTCCTCCGCTAACCTCAACATTTATCACTACTGGCTGCAACACTCTGCCTCTTCTCAATCCGGAGCAGTGCACAGGATGTGGCAAGTGTTGGAGTAACTGTCCTGACAGTGCAATTGTAGCTGTCTCCCTCTCTCCCACCCAACTTCTGGAGGCAGGTATAAAGATGGGAGGAGCAGATGCACTGCGCCCCCACCTATCCAAACTCGCCAAACAGATGAGCCTCACCATCAACAGCGGTGAAGCTAAAGAGCTTTTAGAAAAAAGCTGGGATGAGTTAATGACACACTCCCCCCTCCCGGATGAACGCAGAACCAGTGCGGAAGATGCCATATCACAGCTTGCATCCAACATTGGTGAGCTCCCTCTCATCCATACAGAACCTCTTTTCCACCACCCGGAACGGCTAAAAGCACAATCCGGGGAGCTGCTATCAATTGTAGTCAACCCTGACAGCTGCAAGGGATGTGGAATCTGTGCCGAACTTTGTAAAACAGAATCAGATACGCCTGCACTCACTATGCAGGAACAGAGTGATGAAGAGCTGGACCACGCCTATAAGAGCTGGAGAGTATGGGAGCAACTTCCAGACAGTAGCTCAACAACCATTATTGATTATGGTGCTCGTCCGGAAATCAGCACACTCAATGCAACCATGCTCTCTCGCCATGCATCTATGGCAATGGCTGGTGGTGACTCTGCAGAACCAGGTTCTGGTGAGAAAATTGCTATCAGACAACTGTTGGGGATAACCGAATATCATCAACAGCCAATGGTACACAGACTTCTGGAGAATATTGATGAGACTCATCAAAAGCTACTCTCCGGAATCCGGGAAAAACTGGCAGTAGCCTCTCATGCCGATGATCTCTCCTCGCTGGCAGAAGGTCTTGAGAGCGTATCCAGCAGGCAAATTGATCTGAGTGCATTGGCAGAAAAGACTGCCAATATTGAAAGTGATGGTGTAAATGCGGAAGAGCTGAAAGAGTGGATAAATCTGGCTGAGAGAATCCGCACAGAGAGAGAAAGGATTGCAAGCGGAGAACACTCTCTGGGACGCTCCCGCTATAGCATGGTATTTGCTCCTGGAACTGCAGCAGCCTGGGCGGGAACCTTTCCATCCAACCCATTCCAGGTCCCTGTAGTTATTGGATCTGCAGGAGAGGTCGGTGCCCTTGCATCCGGCCTGATAGAGGGTCAACTGGAACAGGCCACAGAGATTCATCGCATTTTGCGCAAAGCAAAACTACTACTGAAGAATGGCTCTCTTGCAGAACGCAAGGCCACAGAACAGCTTGTCTGGGGGGATTTAAGCAGAGATGAACTACAGCAATCGCCTCCTCTATTGCTAATTGGCAATGACACCACGCTGGGTGCAGAATCTGCAGGGGAACTTATCTGGTTACTTAACAGCAGACTCCCCATAAAGGTTATTGTGCTGGCAGAAATGGATCTTGGGTTTAGTGACACCCACTCCGATGCCCGCTCGGAGCTTGCTCTGACTGCCCTCTCCCAACGCAATGCTTACGTTGCACAGAGCTCAATCGCCGCCCCTGACCATCTAAATAGAGTGGTACGTGAATCACTGCGTCATTCTGGACCTGCCCTGCTAAGAATTTATGTGCCCAGCCCACAACGCCATGGATTTAATCCCGAGGCGACAATCAGACAGGCTGAATTGGCCCTCAACGGACATGCCACTCCTCTATTTAGCTACAACCCGACTGCTGACGGAGTCTTTGGAACACGCATTAGCCTGGAAGGAAATCCAACCGAGAGCAGATCAATTGCAGAGTGGGCAATCAGCGAAGAACGTTTCTCGGGACAGTTCACCAGCCTCTCCAATGGACAGAAGAGCAAAGCTGTAGAGCTTGAGGAGTGGCTCAAGCTTGATACCAGGGCCCAGAACAACAAGATTCCTGTTTTCGAAGAACATGCAATCAATCCCGGTTTTGCCAGTCGTCTGGGGCAACTGCTTGAGCAGTGGCAGATGCTCCAGGAGCTCGCCGGAATCGTTACTCCGTTTACTGAACAGGTTAAGAGAGAGGCAGAGAGCAATATCTCTGCCGACCATCAAAGAGAGATTGATGAACTGAACAGAGAGCACCAAGAGGAGCTCCAGACACTAAGAAACCGGCTGGAGTCCGAGATTACCCAACGCATAACTGATCAACTGGTTGCACTAACTGACAGCCAGTCTGATCCAGACCAATAAATTAGCAATTACAAGGAACGTAATTAATGAACCTTCACGAATATCAATCCAAAGAGCTTTTTGAACAGGTTGGGATCCCCGTACCTGCTGGAGTAACCATCGAACGTCTTGGTGAGGTAGCGCAGGCTGCCAACGATATTGGTGGCGAGGCCTGGGTTGCCAAGGCGCAAGTCCATGCTGGTGGGCGCGGCAAGGCTGGAGGCGTAAAAATAGCAAAGAGCATTGATGAACTTTCTACCTTCAGTGATGAGATGCTGGGTAGCACCCTAACCACCCCTCAGACCCATGGTCGTGGCCTGCCTATCCAGAAGGTATTAATTGAACAGACACTGGATATCAGTAGAGAGTTATACCTTGGCGCACTGGTTGATCGCGATCGCGAACAGATTGTCTATATGGTATCTGCGGCTGGTGGAATGGATATCGAACAGGTTGCTGCCGAAACTCCCGAGAAGATACTTACAGTACATGCCCATAGTGCTGCTGGTCTGCAGCCATACCAATGCCGCCAACTGGCATTTGGGCTGGAGCTGGAGGGCAAACAGATTGGGATGTTGACCAAAATTGTTAGCGGTCTGCACCGTCTATTTACTCACAACGACTTTAGTCTGGTAGAGATTAACCCTCTTATAGTAACTGGTGATGGAGATCTTCTGGCGCTTGATGCCAAGATCAACCTGGATGATAACGCTCTCTATCGCCACCCGAAACTACAGGAACTACATGATCCGTCACAGGAAGATAGGACTGAACTCGAAGCAAGCAAACACGACCTGAACTATATAACTCTGGACGGCAATATTGGCTGCATGGTCAATGGTGCCGGTCTCGCTATGGCTACAATGGATCTGATCAAGCTCCATGGCGGAGACCCTGCAAACTTTCTTGATGTCGGTGGCGGTACAACTGCAGAACGGGTAGCCGCTGCATTCAAGCTGATCCTCAGTGACGCCAAGGTAGAGGCCATTCTGGTAAATATCTTCGGTGGCATCGTGCGCTGTGATCTGATTGCCGAGGGAATAATCTCGGCTGTGAAGGAGGTTGGTATAGAGATCCCGGTAATTGTTCGTCTGGAGGGAACCAACGCTCCGCAAGGGATGGATCTCCTGAAAAACAGTGGACTCAACATTGATGTTGAAGAGACCCTTACAGGGGCTGCCAAGAAGGCAGTCTCTTCAACCAATAGCCAGGAGGGAGAGTAGAGATGAGCATTTTAATTAACAACGATACTCGTGTCATCGTCCAGGGCTTCACAGGCAAACAGGGCACATTCCACGCAGAGCAGTCAATTGCCTACGGAACAAATATTGTTGGAGGAGTAACCCCGGGGAAAGGTGGCCAGAGCCATCTTGACCGCCCTGTATTCAACACTGTAAAAGATGCTGTAGACGCTACCGGTGCTGATGCCAGCATGATCTATGTTCCTGCCGCCTTTGCGGCGGACGCAATCTTTGAGGCTGCTGCCGGTGGTATCAAGACGATCGTATGCATTACCGAGGGCATTCCTGTTCAGGACATGATCAAGGTAAAGGCATTCCTGAAAGACTTTCCAGACACCCGCCTTATCGGACCCAACTGTCCAGGCATCATCACCCCCGGAGCCTGCAAGATTGGAATCATGCCTGGCAATATTCACCAGGAGGGGGCAATTGGCATAGTCTCCCGTTCTGGCACCCTCACCTATGAAGCGGTCTTCCAGACCACCAATGAGGGTCTTGGACAGAGTACCTGTATCGGTATTGGAGGAGATCCAATCCATGGCATGAATTTTATCGACTGTCTGGAGCTGTTCCAGCAGGATGAACAGACCAGGGGAATTGTACTGGTTGGTGAGATTGGTGGCAGCAAAGAGGAGGAGGCCGCAGAGTATATTCGCCAGAATGTAACAAAGCCGGTAGTAGCATATATTGCCGGAGTGACCGCACCTCCAGGACGCAGAATGGGTCATGCAGGTGCAATCATCTCTGGTGGCAAGGGAACAGCGGAAGACAAGATAAGCGCCCTTGAGGCAGCCGGGGTCACAGTCTCCCGCTCTCCTGCCGAGATCGGAAAACATATGGCTGCATTACTGAACAGTTAACCATTAATAGTTTATGGGTCTCCTTTCACTTTTCAGACAGAGCTTTGCACACGGTGTACACCCTGCCCACAACAAGGGGCAGACTGCAGACCTTGCAATTCAGCGGGTACCTTTTGGTCACCGTTATGTAATGCCGCTGGGGCAACATATAGGTGCGCCAGCCATAGCTGTTGTAAAAAAAGGTCAGAGCGTGAAACGTGGAGAGATGATTGCCAAACCGGGAGGCTTCATATCTACCGCTCTACACAGCCCAGTCACCGGCACAGTAAGTGAAATAAGCCCTCAACGCACACTGGATGGATCATTTAAACCAGCCATTGTCATCGAGGCTGATCCATTTTCCACCCAGAGGGTAGAGACCACCCCTCCCCCATCCTGGGAGACCATCTCTCTGGATGATTTTATTGAACTTGTACAGCAGGCAGGAGTAGTTGGAATGGGTGGTGCAGCATTCCCCAGCCATGTTAAATACTCGATTCCAGACGGCATCGTGATTGATGATCTGCTGATCAATGGTGCAGAGTGTGAGCCGTTCCTTACCAACGATCATCGCTTAATGGTTGAGCAGCCAGAAAAAGTTATTAACGGAACCGAAATCCTGCGCCAAAAACTTGGGGCCAAGAGAGCCAATATTGGCGTAGAGAAAAATAAGCCAGAGGCGATTGTAAATCTCCAAAAAGCTCTTGATAAAAACCCGGAACTGCCAATAACCATAACCCCTCTGGAGGTGAAGTATCCCCAGGGTGCAGAGAAGATGTTGATTCAATCTGTCTACCACAAAGAGGTTCCTGCCGGTCAACTACCGAGAGATATCGGGGTTGCTGTCAACAACAGCGGCACCGTTGTAGCGATTGCTGACCTCTTTGCAACCGGATCCCCACTTATTGAACGGGTGGTCACAGTCTCTGGCCCTGGCATTGATCAACCAGCAAATCTTCTGGTTCCACTTGGTACTCCAGTCAGGGATGTATTGAAATTCTGTGGTGGGCTCAATGACAAAACTCGAGAGGTAATAATGGGTGGTCCCATGATGGGATTTCCTATAGCCAGTCTGGATGTTCCCATTCTAAAGGGAAGCTCAGCCATTCTTGCATTTACCGAGCAAGAGACAGCCAGACCCCATGAGTACCCATGCATTAGATGTGGGCGCTGCCTGGAGGCATGCCCATACTTTCTCAATCCATCACGGCTGGCACTGTTAAGTCGCAACAGACGTTATGAAGAGACTATTGATTACCATGTAATGGATTGTGTTGAGTGCGGTGCATGCAGCTTTGCATGCCCATCCAATATCCCGATTGTGCAGTTGATTAGAACAGCCAAAGACAATATGCGCCAGCACCCTGTCGAGGAGGCAGCATGAACAGGGATGACCCGAATCTTCTGCTGCAGCCATCACCTCTGGTAAAACAGGGGCTGACTGTACCGACTGCAATGCGTGACGTGTTGTTGGCACTTATGCCTGCACTATTTGCAGGGATCTGGTTCTTTGGCCTGAGTGCACTGCTGGTGGTTACTGCGACCACTCTTGGTGCCTTGATGACAGAGTGGGTTTTTACCTCCAGAGAGAGCCGCTCCATTACGCTTGGTGATGGCAGTGCACTACTTACTGGAATATTACTGGGTATGACCCTACCACCTGCTCTTCCGCTGTGGATGGCGTGGCTGGGAGGAGTAGTTGCTATTGGGCTCGGCAAGATAATCTGGGGAGGTCTTGGTAATAATCTATTCAACCCTGCCATTGTGGGTCGTGCCTTTCTGCTTGGAACATTTCCAATAGCAATGACGACATGGCATATCGCTGCGGGGCCTGACAGTTTCTTCAGCCTACACCCAAGCACCCTTGCCATGCCATTCATGCAGTCTCCCCCCATGGATGGCATGAGTGCCGCAACCCCACTTGGCCTGATGAAGTTTGAGCAGATTGATACCCCAATATTCTCCCTGATGTTTGGCAACACCTCTGGCTCACTTGGAGAGACCAGTGGCCTGCTACTGATGGTTGGAGGACTATACCTGCTGTTACGTCGTGCGCTGGAGTGGAGAATACCACTGGCAATCTTTCTCTCTGTAGGGGTCTTTACCCTACTGTTACAGGCAATCGATCCAGCCCGTTTCCCAGATATCCATTTCACCCTCTTCTCTGGCGGAATGATGCTTGGTGCAATCTACATGGCAACCGACCCTGTCACCTCACCTGTCACTACAAAAGGGGCATGGATATTTGGTTGCGGAGTTGGATTCCTGGTAGTGCTAATTCGTAACTTTGGTGGGCTACCAGAGGGGATACTATATGCCATTCTCTTTATGAATGCCGCCACCCCACTGATTAACCGTTATACCCAACCCAGAGTCTTTGGCCGGAGCAGGAAATGAGTGACGAACCCACCTCCACCCGCCTGATCTCCACACTGGCAATAGCTGGGCTAATTTCAGGCGTGGCAATTGTTGCCATCTATGAGGCTACTCTGCAGACAATTACCGACAATAAAGCCAGAGAGTTGAGAGAGGCTGTATTCAAGGTGTTGCCAGGGGTAAGTGAGATGAAAAAGTTTCAGCTAGATGCAGACGGCCTGCGTTTCCGTACAGAAAAAGGTAAAGATGAAAACACCCTTTACGGTGGATATAACCAGCATGGAGAGTTCGTCGGTTATGCCCTCCCCAGTGCCGGTCCGGGGTTTCAGGACACTATCGGGATACTGTATGGATATATTCCAGAGTCACGTAAAGTAGTAGGTATGGAGATTCTGGAGAGCCGTGAGACTCCAGGGCTTGGAGACAAAATATACAAGGACCTCTCATTTGTATCCAATTTTGATAATCTTGCTATTGATCCAGAAATAGTTACCGTGAAAAAAGGGATGAAGAACGCTCCCAATGAAGTTGATGCCATTACAGGTGCAACCATCTCAGCAAAAGCTGTGGTTCGTATTATCAACGAGGGTAATGAGCGCTGGTTAAACAGGCTTCCTACCCACGGCATTCCACTACATGAGGGAGCCAGATAGTCATGGCAAAAACACCTGAAAGCGCGTACCAGGAGATGCTCAAGGGGATCTGGAGAGACAACCCTGTCTTTGTCCAGGTACTCGGAATGTGCCCCATGCTGGCGGTCACCAACTCTGCTGTCAATGCATTGGCGATGGGGCTAGCCACATTCTTTGTGCTGGTAGGCTCCAGCCTGCTGGTCTCACTAATGCGCAAGTGGATTCCCAAACAGGTTCGTATCTCCAGCTACATCATCATTATCGCCACCTTTGTAACCATCATCGACTATACCCTGCTGGCAATCTTTCCCAAGATCCACAAAGAGCTAGGAGCGTTCATCCCGCTGATTACCGCAAACTGCCTGATCCTGGGGCGCCAGGAGGCCTTCGCCTCACGCAACAGTGTCCGCTTTGCGGTAATGGATGCGGTGGGTATGGCGGGAGGATTCCTCTTCGCCCTGCTGGCACTTGGTGGGGTGCGCGAGATTCTCGGTGAGGGGGCACTGTTTGGGGTCTCACTCTTCGGACCCAACTTTGAACCATGGATAATCATGATCCTGCCACCTGGCGGCTTCCTTACCCTGGGGCTGATTCTGCTCTTCTTCAACTGGGTCACAGAGAAGCGCAGAGAGGCACAGATGCGTATGCTGCAACCGGCTGAGGAGAGAGCGTCATGATGACAGATGCCGCCTTCCAGCACTTCCTCTGGATTTTCGTCAGTGCTCTGTTGGTAAACAACTTTGTGCTGGCATACTTTCTTGGGCTCTGCCCATTCCTGGGTGTCTCCGGAAAGCTCGAAACCTCATTCAGGCTTGGGCTTGCCACCACCTTTGTACTGATTATCACCGCCATCTGTGCCTGGATACTCAACACCTACGTACTTCCCCATGCACCATACCTGCGACTGATCAGCTTTATTGTGGTGATTGCCAGCGTAGTACAATTTATCGAGATGCTGATCAAAAAGCTCAGCCCCTCTCTATTCCGCTCACTTGGAATCTTCCTGCCGCTGATCACCACCAACTGCGCCATCCTGGGGCTTGCCATATTTGCCACCAACCGTGAATATGGGTTTGCTGAAAGCATTATCTTCGCCCTTGGTGCCGGAGGCGGATTCACCCTGGCACTGCTGCTTATGGCCGGACTTCGTGAGGAGAGTGAACTATCCGATGTTCCAACCCTGATACGTGGCACTGCATTTAATCTGATTATTGCAGGCATCCTCTCCATGGCCTTTATGGGCTTTGCCGGACTCTTCTCGTCATGACGGGATATATCATCTCTATCCTTGCATTGATCGCCCTGCTAGTTGGCTGGGTGCTGTTTCAGGAGTGGCTGAAGAAGAGGGATCCCCAACAGTTTGGATATAAACCAGGATGTGACGCCTGTGCCAGCAAGGATAACTGCTCTGCCCAGAAACCAGACAACACAATAAAATTTACAACACCTAAATAGACTATGAGTTTACAGACCAGAAAAATTGCCCTCGTTGGTGGTGGCCAGATAGGCACAGCACTAGCCCTTATGATCACCCAGAAAGATCATGCCGAAGTAGTCATTGTTGATCTGCCAGAAGCAGTCGACCCTATCAAGGGCAAGGCACTTGATATCATGGCACTACGCCCCCACGCCGGTGTTGATGTAGAGATTACTGCAACCAGTGACTACAGCAAGATAGCGGATGCCGAGGTTGTGATCGTAACAGCAGGTATTCCACGCAAAGCTGGCATGAGTCGTAACGACCTGCTGGAGATAAATCTTGGGGTTATCGAATCCGTCGCCAAAGAGGTTGCCACTCACGCCCCCAATGCGTTTGTTGTCCTGTCAACAAACCCTGTAGATACCATGTGTCAGGCCTTCCAGCGCCACTCTGGTTTTCCTAAAAATCGTGTAATCGGCCTCTCTGGTGCTCTGGACAGCGGACGCTTTCGTCTGTTTATCGCCATGGAGACCGGCTTCTCTGCCAAGGATGTCTCCTGCATGGTAATGGGTGGGCATGGCCCATCAATGATCCCCCTGACCAGAACTGCAACTGTTGGCGGCATCCCCATCCAGACCCTGCTATCAGATGAGAAGATCGAGGAGATTGTCGAACGTACCCGTCACGCCGGAACCGAGATTGTTCAACTTATGGGGCAAGGCAGCGCCTACATAAGCCCTGCCTCTGCAATTATGGAGATGGTTGAGGCCTACCTGTACAACAAGAAGAGACTTATTGCATCCTCTGTGCGTTGTGATGGAGAGTATGGGATCAATGACTGCTTCATAGGTGTGCCTTGTGTGATCGGCGCTGGTGGTGTGGAAAAGATAGTAGAGATGGAGCTGACTGCTAGTGAACAGTCCCAGCTCAAAACCAACTACCAATCACTACTGGAAAACATAAAACAGATCTGAACGAAAAATTGACCTATCAAATAACCTTTGAGAAGTGTTGTGCCTTTTTCTCACGTAGATAGCGGTCAAATACCATACATACGTTACGGATCAACAACCGTCCTGCAGTAGCCACGGTAACACCATCACTGTCCATGGTTAGCAGTCCATCTGTCTCCATATCCTTGAGCTCTTCAAGTTCTATCTGGAAGTAGTTACTGAAGTTGATGTTATGGCGCTCTTCGATTGCACTGTAGCCAAGACGGAAGTTGCAGATAAGTTCGGTGATTACATCTCTGCGTAGCAGATCATCGGCATCCAGCTCTACCCCACGGAAAATTGGAAGTTGGCCGGCATCTATTGCTGCATAGTAATCATCTGACTCTTTCAGGTTCTGTGAGTATGTATTACCCACCACCCCAATTGAGGTTACTCCCAGACCAATAAGATCGCAGTCACGGTGGGTAGAGTAGCCCTGGAAGTTTCTATAGAGTGTACCTTCACGTTGGGCCACAGCCAGTTCGTCATCAGGAAGTGCGAAGTGATCCATTCCAATGTATAGATATCCTGCCTCGGATAGCTGTTGGTTGGTACGTTGAAGAATTTCCAGTTTTTGATCAGGCGTTGGAAGGTCTGCCTCATTGATACGGCGCTGTGGTTTAAATATCTCGGGGAGATGAGCATAATTAAATACCGACAGCCTGTCTGGTCTAACCTCCAGCACCTTGTCCACTGTTTTCTGGAAGCTATCTGCAGTCTGATGTGGCAGACCATAGATAAGATCAATACTGATCGATTTGAAACCGGTATCACGAGCCGCATTCAATACCGCAAACGTCTCTTCCTCTGACTGGATGCGGTTTACTGCTTTCTGTACCACAGGATCAAAATCCTGCAGACCCAGACTCATGCGGTTGAAGCCCTGCTCTCGCAGTAGCGCAATGGTCTCTGCTGTCGCCTCACGGGGATCGATCTCGATTGAGTACTCACCTTCATCATCGTCACGCAGATTGAAGTTTGCCCGAGTTGCATCCATCAACCGGAGAATCTCTTCATGGTTGAGGAAGGTTGGGGTACCACCGCCCCAGTGCAGCTGGTCAACAACTCTTGAGCTATCAAACTGCTCACCCTGAAGCTCCAGTTCACGAATTATCCTGTCCAGATATGGAGGTGACTTGGCTCTATCCTTGGTTGCAATCTTGTTGCAGCCACAATAGAAACATACAGTGTCGCAAAACGGTATGTGGAAATAGAGTGACAGAGGACGCAGTGGATCTTCCTGGTTGGTACGAGATGCCGCTGCTTTATAGGATTCCCTGTCAAATCCCTCATGAAACTGAACCGCCGTTGGGTATGATGTATAACGTGGACCCGCCTTGTCATAACGGCGAATCAAATCCATATCGAATGTTAGTATCTGTTCCATATAATTATCTTCCTCCCGTCTCTACGACTGTAGCACTCATGGTACCGCTCGCCGCTCAAATTCCTTGCGAAATAGTGGCCGGTATCTATCCAGCAAATCATGGCCGATCACAAATACCCCATGCCCACCACGTTCAAAATCTATCCAGCTCCACGGGACTTCTGGAAACAGTTGTTCCAGAGCCAATGCACTATTCCCTACCTCACAAACCAGTGCGCCATTCTCTTCCAGATGGGCTGAGGATTCCAGTAGAATCTGAACCACAATATCGAGTCCATCCTCACCAGCCTCCAACCCCATACGGGGCTCGGCATGAAACTCTGCCGGCATTGAATCCAGATCCAACTTGTCCACATACGGTGGATTGGTAACGATCAGATCATACCTCTTTCCATCAAGCTCAGAGAATAGATCTGAACGGATCAGATTAACCTGATCCTCTAACCCATGTTGCTCAACATTTATCTCTGCAACCTTCAGAGCATCCTCGGAAAGATCTACGGCATCTATAGTTGCCTCTGGAAACTCATAAGCACAAGCTATTGCAATACAAGCACTTCCAGCACCAATCTCAAGTATATGATCCGGTACTTCCGGATTTATCCAGGGTGAAAACTGCTGCTCTATCAGCTCAGCAACCGGCGATCTTGGGACCAGAACACGCTCATCTACATAGAACTGTAGCCCTGCAAACATTGCCCTATTGGTCAGATATGGGAGCGGCACCCTATCCTCGACTCTTCTCGCAAAAAGCTTGACCAAGTGCTGTCGCTCAGTCTGCAGCAGGTTCCCCTCAAGCAGAAGGTCAGGACAGTCAGATGGTAAATGCAGGCCGTTTAAAACCAGCTGAACAGACTCATCTACAGCATTATCTGTGCCGTGCCCAAAGTAGATCTGATCCTGCTGTTCAGCCTCCCCCATTAAAGAAGCACCCCAACGGATAAAATCCCTTGGGGTGATCAAATTCTCTTCAGCTGTAGCTCTATCTATAATCAGGCCTTGGACTCCTTCTCTTCGATCTGCTTGCGCACTTCTGCCATATCAAGCTCTTGTGCTTTTGCCACCAGATCCTTGAGTCCTTCTGCTGGAACCATTCCTGGCTGAGAGAAGATAACAATCTGCTCACGAAAAATCATAAGGGTCGGGATAGAGCGAATCTGAAAATGGGATGCAAGATCATGATGCTCTTCTGTATTAACCTTTGCAAAGACCACATCCTCGATCTCTTCCGAGACCTTCTCATAGATTGGCGCAAAGTTTTTACACGGACCACACCAGGGCGCCCAAAAATCAACAACTACAATATCATTTCCATTAACAGTCTCTTCAAAAGAGGTCCCATCAAGCTCAACAGTACTCATAACAAACTCTTCCTTGTATTAACCAATCATCCAATATTCTGTAACTTCGCACAGTATTCTAACATCCCTGAAACCAACAATCCTGCAACATTAGCAAACCTCCTGAAGAGACTGTTCAGAAGCTTTTATCCTCCCCCTTATCCTTATCCTTATTCTGCTCAACATCAGACTCTGACTCAAACGAGGATGGCAGCATCCTCCAAGGAACAACTTTAGCTACCAGTGGCAACAGAAGTGCGCCTCCAGGCAGCATAAAAATACCGAAAGCTGGAACCGTTCTAGCCAGATCCTTTGCCTGCTCAAGCGCCTCTTGACGCTCCTCTGCCGTCGTATCCTGTCCTAGTGAAATTTTACGCAGTGTGGTCAACATAACCCCGGTCTGCTGTATCTCCATCCATGTTTTCAGGCTTATGTCTCTAAATACCCTGCCAATCAGCTCCGGATCACTAACTTTATCTGTAGTTATCCGCAGAATCTCACGGGTTCTGGTAACTATCTTGATTTCACTTAACAAAAGTTATTGCCCCGATCTATTTGCCTTTGGGCCGAAAAACCTTAACCACATCAGGATGAGCCTCCAGGCGTGGTCCCTCAATCAGATCCACACAGTATGGGATTGCAGGAAAAAGCTCATCCAGAGTCTCTGCAATGGCAGACGGTTTTCCCGGTAGGTTTACAATAAGGGCCTTGCCACAGATGCCTGCAGTCTGACGGGAGAGTATCGCAGTTGGTACATACTTCAATGATATTTGACGCATCAATTCACCAAAGCCTGGCATCATGCGATCACATACAGCTTCTGTCGCCTCAGGGGTAACGTCTCGTGGCGCAGGACCTGTGCCACCTGTGGTTACGATAAGGCAACACCCCTCTTCATCCGAGAGCGCGCGCAGGGTCTCTTCAATAATTGGCTGTTCATCAGGGATAACTCTGGCAACTGGATGCCACGATGAAGATATGGCCTTCTCAAACCACCCCTGCAGGGCAGGACCGCCAAGGTCCTCATACTCTCCTCGACTGGCACGATCGGACACCGTTACAATTCCAATTTTTGCGATCTCATCCATTGATCTGGACTCCTCAGTGGTTAAATTTAGTGAAGGCATTCTATAACAAAAAAACCGCATCACCCACCTTGAAAAAAGAATAATCATCCCCACATCAGTCCTTTCCAAAAATTGTAGAGTCAGGGAAAATACCCTCCCTGAAAACAGATACAACAACAGATAAACAGAGAAAACATGAGCAATAAATTTGACGAGGGCATGGAGACAATTAATGGTGAGGTAGAGGTTGAGATTGAGCTCTCCCCATCATCTGAACTTGCGCTTCCATCTGAAAATCTGCCAACACAGATCTATCTTCTCCCTCTATCTGAACGCCCCTTCTTCCCGGCCCAGACTCAACCTCTCTTGATGAATGGCAAACCATGGATGGATACCGTTCAGAAAATTGGTGATACCAACGAACATATGGTTGGCCTGTTCATGACTCAGCCACATGAATCTGATTTTGCCTCTCCAGAAGACTATTTTGAGATTGGTACTGTCGCCCGTATGCACCACCCCATGAAGCAGGAGGGGAAAATTCAGTTTATTGCAGAGGGTGTACAGCGTGCCAGAATCGTACGCTGGCTATCAGATACTCCGCCCTACAGGGTTGAGGTTGAGTATCCCAAACCAATTCAGCCAAAGAACAAGGATGAGGCCAAGGCATTTGCCATGGCAATCATCAATATTCTGCGAGAACTTATTCCACTCAACCCTCTATATGGCGAAGAGTTGCGATTCTTTCTCGACAGATTCAGCCCTAATGAACCATCCGCACTGACCGACTTTGCCGCCAGCCTGACCACAGCAACATCCGATGAGCTGCAAAAGGTATTGGATACATTGAACATTCGTCGCCGCATGCAGAATGTACTATCTCTGCTAAAGAACGACCTGAAAGTTGCAAAGCTACAGACCAAGATACGTGACAGTGTTGATGACAAGATGGATGAACAGCAGCGCAAGTTCTTCCTCAAAGAGCAGTTAAAGGCAATTCAGAAAGAGCTTGGTATTGCCAAGGATGACCGTACTGCAGACTATGACAGATTTATGGAACGCATGGAAAAGCTGACCATCCCCGAGGCATCAATGAAAAAGATTGATGAGGAGATGGAAAAACTGAGCATGCTGGAGACTGGATCCCCCGAATATGCAGTGACCCGCAACTATCTGGATCAGATCATCTCACTACCATGGGGGATCCACTCAAAGGATAAACTTGACCTGCGACGTGCGCGCAAGATCCTTGACCGTGACCATGACAGCCTGGAGGATGTAAAAGATCGTATGATCGAGTTTCTTGCTGTAGGCAAGCTAAGGGGTGAGATCAATGGCTCTATTCTGCTGCTGGTTGGCCCTCCTGGTGTCGGCAAGACCTCGATTGGAAAATCTGTCGCTGATGCGCTGGGACGAAAATTCTACCGTCTCTCCGTTGGCGGCATGAGGGATGAGGCAGAGATCAAGGGACATCGCCGCACCTATATTGGAGCCATGCCTGGAAAGTTTATCCAGGCGATCCGTGAGACAGGGACCCAGAACCCTATCATTATGCTGGATGAGATAGACAAGATCGGTGCCTCCTACCATGGAGACCCCGCATCCGCCCTGTTGGAGGTGCTCGATCCGGAACAGAATGTGGAGTTCCTTGATCACTATCTTGATACCAGATTTGACCTCTCCAAGGTGCTCTTTATCTGTACCGCCAACCAGCTGGACACTATCCCTGGACCGCTGCTGGATCGTATGGAGACCATTAGACTTTCGGGATACATCACCCAGGAGAAGGTGGAGATTGCAAAGCACCATCTGTGGCCACGACAGATAGAACGTAGCGGCCTCAAACCAAGTGATATCAGGATAAGTGATGCTGCGCTGCGCACAGTAATAGATGGCTATGCTCGCGAATCCGGAGTAAGAAATCTTGAGAAGCAGCTGGGGCGCATTATCCGCAAGATCGCAGTAAAAATAGTCAAAGGAAAAAAGGGGCCTTTCAAAGTAAATATCAAGAATGTGGTCGAGTACCTTGATCAACCAATATTCCAGAGTGAAAAACCATACCGGGGAGTTGGTGTTGTGACTGGGCTTGCCTGGACTGTTATGGGTGGTGAGACCCTGACAATTGAGGCCTCCAAGATTCATACAGACAATCGCGGCTTCAAACTTACCGGGCAACTTGGGGATGTAATGCAGGAGTCAGCCTCAATTGCCTACAGCTACATCACATCGCATCTGAAAAAATACGGTGCCAATG
The DNA here is from genome assembly GCA_014384675.1 of Candidatus Thiopontia autotrophica. Taxonomy (NCBI): domain Bacteria; kingdom Pseudomonadati; phylum Pseudomonadota; class Gammaproteobacteria; genus Candidatus Thiopontia; species Candidatus Thiopontia autotrophica. The sequence continues at coordinate 62,875 of JACNFK010000020.1, forward strand.
CTGGCTTCTTTGATAAGGCACATGTCCATCTTCATGTTCCTGCTGGTGCCACCCCCAAGGATGGGCCCAGTGCAGGCATAACCATGGGTATCGCTCTGTTATCTCTGGCGCGCGGAAGAAAGATAAACCGCCCGCTGGCAATGACAGGTGAGATGACCCTTACCGGACGAGTCCTACCAATTGGAGGAGTAAGAGAAAAGACAATTGCTGCCCGCCGTCAGAATATCAAAGAGCTGATCTTCCCTGCTGAAAACAAAAATGATTTTGAGGAGCTGCCAGACTATATCCGTGAAGGGATCAACCCACACTTTGTTGCCCATTTTGATGAGGTTGCAGAGATCGTATTCCCCTCCTGAACAGATCGACAGTGGCTCTGGTTCAACTAAAGGATATCCAGCTCGCCTATGGTGATCTACCCCTGCTCGACCATGCCAACCTGATTATTGAGCGTGGTGAACGTCTCTGCCTGGTTGGACGAAACGGAACTGGAAAATCAACTCTGCTAAAGGTTATTTCCGGAGATGCCACCGCAGAAGATGGCACAACAGAGATTGGTTCAACAAAAATATCACGTCTCAAACAAGAGGTCCCCAAAGATACATCCGGCACTATTTATGATGTGACAGCCCAGGGAGTGGGTAAGATGGGTGCACTTATTGCAGAGTATCATCACCTTGTTCTGCAGCTTGCTGATGATTCATCTGAAAAAGCTCTCAACATAATGGCGTCCGTTCAACAGAAAATTGAGGCCGCTCATGGCTGGTCAATTCAACAACAGATAGAGACCACTCTTTCAAAAATGGGGCTAGACCCGGAGGAGAATTTCTCAAGCCTCTCCGGAGGGATGAAAAGACGCGTACTGCTGGCGCAGGCTCTGGTGCAGAGCCCTGACCTGCTACTTCTGGATGAGCCAACCAACCATCTGGACATTGAATCAATTCAGTGGCTCGAAGAGTTTTTGCTCAATAGCCACATCACTCTGCTATTTATCACTCATGATCGCCAATTCCTGCGCAGACTTGCCACCAGAATTATTGAGCTGGACCGTGGAAACCTGACCGACTGGCCCGGCAACTATGACACCTATCTGGAAAAGAAGGAGAAGGCTCTAGAGGAGGAGGAGCGCAACAACGCCCTCTTCGACAAGAAGCTGGCTCAGGAGGAGGTCTGGATTAGACAGGGGATAAAGGCTCGCCGCACCAGAAATGAGGGGCGAGTTCGGGCCTTGAAAGCCCTGCGTCAAGAGCGTAGTGAGCGCCGCAACCGTGCCGGCAATGTCAAAATGAGTGTGCAAAAGTCAGAGGCATCCGGAAAGAAGGTAATCAGGGCAAAGAATCTGCACCACAGATATGATGGTGCACCACTGATAAACTGCCTCTCTGTCAATATTCAGCGGGGTGATCGTATAGGTATCATCGGCCCCAACGGGGTTGGAAAAAGTACCCTGCTACGTATTCTTCTTGGTGAAACCGAGCCAGACAAGGGGACCGTGCTACATGGCACCAAACTGCAGGTTGCCTACTTTGATCAGCTGAGAAACCAGCTCGATGAAAATAGATCAGTACAGGACAGTGTTGCCGATGGAAGCGACAATGTAACCATTAACGGCAACAGCAAACATGTAATCAGTTATCTGCAAGACTTCCTCTTCTCTCCACAACGAACCCGCAGCCCGGTAAGCACCCTATCCGGAGGTGAAAGAAATCGCCTGTTGTTGGCAAGACTATTCTCAAAACCATCTAATCTTCTGGTGATGGATGAGCCCACCAATGACCTTGACGTTGAGACCCTGGAGCTTCTGGAGGAGTTGCTACTGGAATACAAGGGCACACTGCTCCTGGTAAGTCATGACCGTGCCTTCCTGAATAATGTCGTAACCAGTACCCTGGTTTTTGAGGGTGATGGAGAAATTAACGAATATGTTGGTGGTTATGATGACTGGATCCGCCAGTCAAAAACGGTCAGCTCCACCGCTCAACCATCTCAACAAAAACAGGAGAAGAGGGATAACCCTCCAAAAAAATCCACCCCTGTAAAATTAAGTTACAAAGATAAACGGGAACTGGAGGCACTCCCAAAACAGATTGAATCTCTAGAGAGTGAACAGGCTACAATCCACGCAACACTGGCAGACCCCAACTTTTATCAGAGTGAAGAGGATGAAGTAAGTAAAACAACTGAACGCCTAAATGAGATTGAACAACAACTCAGCGCAATGTATGAGCGCTGGGAGATGTTGGAGGAGATGAGTGGAGAGGATAAATAATGGGTAGCGACAAGATGGATTACAACTCACTTGAGTCTCGTCTGGAGGAGATTGAGAGCAGACTCTCATTTCAGGACAACCACATCCAGGAATTAAACGACATAATCAGCAAGCTTCAATTGGAGGTGATGACCATGGCTCAGCGTCTCAGTGATTCCGAGAGACAGATCCAGGAGATCACGCCCTCACTGATAAAGTCACTCTCGGAAGAGACCCCTCCCCCTCATTACTGATCATGCCAGCTACGGAGCAGATAAAACTTGGGGAGAGCTGGAAGCAGGTCCTGCTACCTGAATTTGATAAACCATACATGGTCAAGCTGCGCGAGTTTCTACTGCAGCGTAAAAGGGGTGGGCACACCATCTTCCCCCCCTCTAACAGATGGTTCAATGCGTTCGACCACACCCCTTTTAAGAGAGTAAAAGTAGTTATTATTGGGCAGGATCCATACCATGGAGATGGTCAGGCTCATGGCCTCTGCTTCTCTGTACAGCCCAAAATAAAGATCCCTCCATCTCTTGTTAATATCTATAAAGAGCTGGAATCAGACATTGGGGTTACAAACAGCACCGGAACCTTAACCAGCTGGGCTGATCAGGGGGTACTGCTACTGAATGCTGTGCTGACTGTTGAGAGCGGCAGTGCAGGTGCTCACCAGGGAAAAGGGTGGGAGACTTTTACAGATGCAGCCATTGACCACCTGAACCGCGAACGTGACCATCTGGTTTTTATTCTGTGGGGGGCATATGCGCAGAAGAAGGGGCAACGAATTGATAGAGAGCATCACCTGGTTATCCAGGCACCACACCCCTCTCCGCTCTCAGCCCATAGAGGTTTTTTTGGTAGCCGCCCATTCTCTCAGACCAACGACTATCTACTCAGCCATGGCATCAAGCCGATAGAGTGGAAAATAGAGAGCTGATAGCTCTATAGGTCAGTAACGTCTGGGAGGATAGCCACCGGTTCTACGTCTGTCTGGAGCTCTGCGTTCGTAACGCTCACGTTTCGGCTCTACCTCCACCTCTGGTGGCGTCCAGTAGAGGATACTGCCGTGCACCAGAATATCCTCACTCTTGTTGTCAAATACCTTGATTGGCTCCCAATAAGAGTAGCTCCCTTCACCCTGCACATCAGTGGTTGAACGCCACTCACACAGATAACGCTCAAACTGTCCACCCCTGTTGCAGTAGATTGTTGTGCCGTAATTAAGATCTACCTTAACTTCGGTCATGCTCATGGCTATCTCACACGGTCTACCACCACTTTTCTGTAGATCAGGATCATTATGCCACTCATACTCCTCCATGGTCATTGGGCTGTTCTTGCCATCAACCATTTTGGCCTCAACACGATGCTGGGTCATACGCATAAAACATCGGCCTGACTCATTTTTGTACAGGGTGCGTGTAGAGAGGTACCCATGCTCCTCATTATATTCGTTAAACACCATCACCTTCTGATAGAAAACATCCTCACCTGCAGTAGATTTTTCAACCGGCTTCACCTCCGAGGCAGTTGGCTGCTCTATCTCTTTTTTAATGCTCTCCTGCTCAAATTCAGATGCCTGCTTGGGCTGAATAAGAGCAATAAAGATCATGATGAACAACAGATCAAGCAGGGATGTAAGATGAACCTTGCTTCTTCTCTTGAGTGAAAGCCTCTCCATCATTACCCTAAATGAACTCTGGTAATAATATTTTTGAAATCGATACTCTCGTTAATCATGCGCTCAACCTTGGGGGCAATAAAACTCTCAACCATCATAAAGATGACTGAAAAACCGATACCCAGAATTGTTGTATCCATTGCCAACACAAATGCACTGGTCAAACGTGATGCATCAATACCGCCATCTCCGAATGCTGTGCCGGCAATTGCCAGAATTGTTCCCAAGATCCCCAACAGAGGGAAGATCTGCACCATGGTGGACATAACGCTACTAGCGCTCTCTATCAGATAGTATCTGTTGTAGAGATTTCTCTCCGAGAGTCTGGAGACATTCTCCTTGATGATTGCTGCGGCGCTCTTATCCAGCAGTATCTTGTTTGATAGATAGTGCAGGGCAGCATCAATCTTTTCATGTGACTTCTGTAGTGAGTCCTGATCCGGGGCATCCGCAAACCCTTTTAGCAGATTACTGGATACATCATGCAACCTCAGACTGTGCCGTTTTAGAGAGGATGCTATAAGAGCGATAATGCCAATCTCGACTATGGCAAGCAGATAAATCAGGGTAAAAATATTGTCAGTTACAACACTAAAAATACCCTGAACAGGGGAAACTTCCATACGCGCCTCTTATGTTGGTGTTGAGGAGAATTGGCTGATTGTACATGAATGGCTATGCAAGATCCCCATAGTGCGTGAGCAATAACTCCTCCTTATCCTCCAGCTTCTGGTCCACCTCTCTCTTCTCCTGCAAAACCTCTTTCAGCTTCTGTTTGGCGCCATCCTCATAAATCTCTGGCTGCGCCAACCTCTCCTCCAGATCAGATCTAGCCACTTCAAGCTTCTCAATCTCCTGCTCCAGCCTGGCAACCACCCTTTTTAGTGGTGCCTGCTGTTTTCTCTGTTCTGCATCAAGCCGGCGCTGCTCCTTACGATTTATGTTCTCTCTCTGGGTATCACCACCGTCACCCTCTCTTGTCGTTGCCTCCACCTGCTTCCCGGAAGAGCGCAACCACTGCCCATAATCATCCAGGTCACCCTTAAACTGCTCTGCCTCACCATCTGCAACCAGCATAAACTGATCTGCCACCCCCTCCAGCAGATAGCGATCATGAGAGACCACCACCAATGCGCCCTTAAATTCCTGAAGGGCCATAACCAGAGCATGGCGCATCTCCAGATCAAGATGGTTGGTTGGCTCATCAAGAAGCAACAGATTGGGGCGCTGACGAATTATCATGGCAAGCACCAACCTGGCCTTTTCCCCTCCCGAGAACGGGCCAACTGCCTCCATCACTCTATCATCTCTAAATCCGAAACTTCCAAGGTAATCTCTCAACTCCTGCTCGGTTGAATCAGGATGATTGCGCTGCAGATGCAGTAGTGGTGTAGCCTGCAGATCCAGTAGCTCCAGTTGATGCTGGGCAAAATAACCTGTCTGCAGATGTTTGGCCTCTGAGCGCTCACCTAGCAACAGAGTTTGTGAACTGGCCATCAACTTCATCAATGTTGATTTGCCTGCACCGTTTCTTCCCAACAGTGCAATTCTGTCTCCCGGATTGAGAGTAATCGAAAAATCATTCAATACTACAATATCACCATATCCAGCTACCGCATGGTTAATGGTAAGCATTGGGTGTGGCAGTTTCTCTGGCTGAATAAAGTGAAAATGGAATGGTGAATCAACATGAGCAGGGGCAATGGCCTCCATTCTCTCCAGTGCCTTGATTCTACTCTGCACCTGTTTTGCCTTGGTCGCCTTGGCACGAAAGCGTTCCACAAAACGATGCATGTGCTCTTTCTCCCGCTGCTGTCTCTCCCATGCAGACTGCTGCTGCGCCATCTTTTCAGCACGAACCCTCTCAAAAGCACTGTAGTTTCCGGATGTTAGCTCCATCTTCTGATGTTCTATATTAATAATTCCGCCCACTACTCGATCCAGTACATCACGATCATGCGAGATCAGTAACAGAGTTCCCGGATACTGTTTGAGCCAATCCTCCAACCAGAAAACAGCATCCAGATCCAGGTGGTTGGTAGGCTCATCAAGCAATAGAAGATCAGATCGTGCCATTAGCGCCTGCGCCAGATTAAGGCGCATACGCCACCCACCCGAGAATGACTCTACAGGCAGATTCTCCTGACTGACAACAAAACCCAACCCCTGCATAAGCCTTGCAGCACGGTTACGGGCATTAAAGCCATCAATTGCCTCCATCTGCGCAAAAAGCTCCCCCTGCCTCAGGCCATCACCACTCTGCTCTGCCACCTCAAGCTCTCTCTGCAGACGACGTAACTCATGGTCACCATCCATCACCAGATCAATGGCACTGCGCTCAAGTGACGGGGTCTCCTGAGCAACGTGGGCAATTACCCAACTCTCGGGCAGCTTCAGATCTCCATCATCGGCAGCAATCTCTCCCAGAATCAACGAAAAGAGGCTGGATTTTCCAGTCCCATTGCCTCCGGTCACTCCAACCTTCTGTCCGGGATGGATTGACATGGAGCTGTTTTCAAACAGCAGTCTGGGCCCTCGACGAATCGAGAGCGAGGAGATACGGATCATCAGAACTCAATGGATAGTTATGGTTGGCGCAATTATATGCGCATAGCGGTGGATGATCTATCTACCAACAAGAACATTAAAAATGTCGGGTTCAATCCTGTTGGGAAACTGCAGATTAAACTCCAGCTCAAATGGCCTGGTCACCACACCCCTGCGAAAAATCATTTCAGATGGATAGTCTCAAACTCGAATGGCACCTCATAAACCTTATCTCCAACCTGCACTTTCAGCAGAGCAATCCACTCCATCAACTCACGGATGCAGATAGACAAACTACCGGTCCCAGAAAAAACCCCACTCTCTTCACTCGGGTAAAGAGCATACTGAAGAAGCCCCATATACATCTCCTTCCCCTCAAACAGAACCTCTACTCTCTCTGGCTGCAACTCACTAAACGTTACTCTCAACAGGATAGACTCTGTTGGGGATGGGTTTTTTGGGCTTATCTCAAAGGTCAACTCACCCATCTCTGGCAGTAGGGCACTACACGACTGCAGATGGAGTTTGCACCCTGTTACCAGAGGCAGACGTACACCCTCTCTCTCTGTCTGCTGAGTAGAGAGATAACCAAACCCCCCCGCCATCAGCAATAGAGCTGCCGCAAACAGGCCGGTCTTACTGGACACCCTGACCAAAACAGCTAGTCCCAGGCTCGCTGAATAGTGGCAAGATCACGCACCATCACATCCGGGTTGTGGGGAGTGGAAAAAATGGCATGCATCTCCCCTTCAGGGTTAAGCAAGAATATGGATGCAGAGTGGTTGATAAGATAGGAGTCCTCCAACCCTTCAGGAACCCCCTCCTCTTCATCAACCATCAACTGCCTGCCGTTCAGATAATAGACTCGCTCGTAGATTGCGCCCATCGATCTGGACAGTTTATCCACCATATCCTGCTCACCAGTCACTCCCAAGAAAGATGGATGGTAATAGCCAGCGTACTCTTGCAGAGCATCAATAGTATCCCGTTGTGGATCAACCGAGACAAAGACCACCTTTGGCGTCTTAATCACGCTATCCGGACTCTTCTCAATAGTGCGCATCATCTCACTCAACATAAAGAGCTCGGTTGGGCAGACATCAGGACAGCGGGTATAACCAAAGAAGAATAGCGACCACTCCCCCTTTGTGTTTTCGGTTGTAAACTCTCCAAGGTCTCTCTGTTTAAGCGCAAATTCGGACAGCACCTTTGGAGGAGACAACACCATGGCGCCCTCCAGCCTCAACTGCTCTGCAGGACGGTCACATCCAGCAAGCACTATCGATAGACCAAACAACACTAACCAAAGTGGCGCCCTGTTTCTCAACAATATTCTTTTCACTATAAAATTCTCCTTGAGAACCGGCGGGAAGAAGAGACTTCCCGCCACGCTCTAAAACCTTAATGGCGCATCATCTGATGACCACCATCCTTCATCATCATACCGCCTCTACGAACCCCAGCCATAACCATCTGCTCACTTCCATCACTAAAAACAAGGGTAAGGCGAACCTGCTCACCTGCTGACGGAACCTTTTTGGGGCCAATCATCATGATATGCCAACTACCCGGTTTCAAAACAGTACTGGAGTGTGCGGCAACAGGGATATTCTGCTGCTGAACCATCTTCATCATCCCGTCAGCCATACTGGTACGGTGCATCTCTACACGCCCCAGCTCCGCAGGGCCACGCACCTCAACCAAGGCAACATCAGCTCCTCCATGATTCTCCAACGTCATAAATGCGGCCAGCGCAGGTGCATTTGGCGGTGCCGCTCTAACCCATGGATCACTGACCATAACTCCATCTGCAAAAACAGCGGAGAACGAACCAAACAAAAAGAGTGCAGCAACTGCACGCAAAAATCTTATTTTCATAATTATCTCTCAAAAAAATATCTGTAACCAGCTAGCCGTCAACGGCCAGCAAGAATGCTATCGCTCAATATCAACAAACATGACGACAGGATCATACCGCCTCCATTTCTCCCAAAATGGAGGGGCATTTAAAGAGAGATTATGCTGGTGGTGCTCGACTGAGGAAGTGGGGATAAGCGGGAGATTCCGGAGTCAATGGAATTTGCGCTACCCACCTCTCACGATCCTGCGATGGATGAGGATCAAAAAGCGAACTATAGGTGTCAATCCAGCCCGTGGCATTCGCCTGAACAATACAGGTTGGACACTCAAAATAACTGCTATCTAACTGGTTGCTGGATATCTCTTGAGCAGAATCAAAGACGACAAAAACTGTCTTGTAACCATAGGCAGTACAGATGGTTGTGGTGTAACCATCTGCAGATTCGGCATTGGCTATTTGAAAGTATGGAACAATAGAGTGAAAAAGAAAGGTAAAGACCCCAACCAACAGGAGGGACCTCTTTCTCTGATTTCTGTTAACTCTACCAGCCGCTACCATTGAATAATTTCCAGACCAAATACCAATATTGGATACCACTTGAACCTATCATGATATATATCATTCTCACAATAGTCATTGATTAAAGTCAATCAACACAAGTTACTGTATCCTACCCACAAATGACGCAGACACCCCCCAAGAGCAATGCCCTGGTCCTCTACAAAAGTGGGCCGGCTCGCATCACATCCATTACTGACAAAATTGAGATCCAGCTTCCAAACGGCAAGAACAAGCGGGTGCGTGACAAGGATATTCTACTACTCCACCCCGGCCCCATCCGTTCTCTGGCAGAACTGGATGATCCTATTGAAGGAGAGGTTGAGGAGGCGTGGGAACTGCTGGGTGATGAGACCACCACACTGAATGATCTTGGTGAGTTGATCTTTGGTGAATCCACCCCAAAAACCATCTGGGCCAGCTGGAAGATTGTTACTGATGATCTCTACTTTCATGGTGCTCCAGATGCAATCTCCGGATATTCGGCAGATAGAGTTCAACAGGAACAGAGCGACCGCAATAACAAGCAGAGAGCAAAGGATGAGAAAGCAGCTTTTCTGGAACGCCTAACCAGCAACAACCTGCTACCGGAAGACCATCAACAGTTGAGTGATGTAGAGATGGTTGCACTTGGTCGTAGCGAGGTAAGCAGAATACTGCGCGAACTGAAAAGAGAGCAACGTCCGGAGAATGGGCACCATCTCCTGCTGGAGACAGGTTACTGGGGGGAGTCACACAACCCGTATCCCCCACGCATGGGGCTGGAGACCACCCCTGCTGAGGGTGACGTCCCAGAGCTGCCTGATGAAGAGAGAGTGGACCTGACTCATCTGACCGCCTGGGCCATTGATGACGAAGGAAATCGTGACCCGGATGATGCGATCAGCCTTGATGGGGAGAGGATCTGGGTACATGTAGCAGATGTAGCTGCACTGGTAACTCCCGACAGTGAACTTGATCTTGAGGCCCGCTCCCGCGGATCAAATCTATACATTCCGGAAGGCACCCTGACAATGCTCCCACCCAGAGCAACTGAACTGCTGGGGCTCGGACTACAGGAACGGTCCCCCGCCCTCTCATTCAGCTTCACCCTCTCCGAGAGTAGCGAGATAGAGGATATTGAGATAGTCACCAGCTGGATAAAGGTGACCAGGACCACCTATGAGGATGTGGACAAGCTGATTGAGGGAGAAGAATTTGCGCCACTCTATAACAAGGCCCTACAGTATCAACAAAAGCGCGTCACCCAGGGAGCTATCCGTCTTGATCTGCCAGAGGTGAAGATTCGTGTGGTCGATGATGAGATCACCATTCCCCCGCTCCCCCGCCTGCGCAGTCGAGACTTGGTGACTGAATTTATGTTGATGGCTGGGGAGGCTGCTGCCCTCTTTTCACAGGAGCACAGCATCCCCTTCCCCTACTCCACCCAACCTCCACCAGAACCGGGCGAAAACGGAGAGCCCTGGCCTCTGCCGGAGAGTCCTTCCGAGATGTTTGGGTTCCGTCGTCGTTTTCAACGTAGTCAGTTAAAGAGCATGCCAGAGCGCCACAGCGGACTGGGGATGGAGCAGTACAGCCAGGTGACCAGCCCCCTTAGACGCTATCTTGATCTGGTTGCCCACCAACAGCTACGAGCGTGGATACAAAACAGGCCTCTGCTCGACAGTGAGGCGCTGACAGAACGGGTGGGGGCTGCAGAGGCGGTAATCGGTAATGTACGACGTGCCGAGCGCTTCTCCAACCGTCACTGGACCATGGTCTGGCTACGTCGCAATCCAGAGTGGAGTGGCGAGGGGGTGCTGGTAGATACCATGAAGCAACGTGGCACCTTCCTGATCCCGGAACTGGCACTGGAGTGCAAGGTACGCCTGAAAGAGCCGACCGAACTGAACTGTAGCGTTCAGCTAAAACTCTCCGAAGTTGATCTACCGGAGCTTACTGCCTATTTTAGAAGTT
>JACNFK010000021.1 GCA_014384675.1 Candidatus Thiopontia autotrophica
CATTCTATACCCTGGGGCCGCTGGTAAGTGATATCGCCCCTGGATACGACCACATAACCTCCGCAATTGGTGCCGCAATGATCGGTTGGTACGGCACGGCAATGCTCTGCTACGTAACTCCAAAAGAGCATCTGGGGCTACCGGACAAGGAGGATGTTCGAGAGGGAATCGTCACCTACAAGATTGCAGCTCACGCGGCAGATCTGGCAAAAGGACATCCGGGTGCGCAGGTTCGGGATAATGCGATGAGCAAGGCGCGCTTTGAGTTCCGCTGGCATGACCAGTTCGCCCTGGCACTTGATCCGGAGCGGGCAGTTGAGTTCCATGATGCAACCCTGCCAAAGGAGTCAGCCAAGGTGGCCCACTTCTGTTCGATGTGTGGCCCCAAATTCTGTTCAATGAAGATCAGTCAGGAGGTACGCGATTTTGCTGCCCAGCAGCAAGGGATGGAGGAGAAGTCGAAGGAGTTTACCGAAGGCGGAAGTGAGATTTATAGCTAATCTTCACGCTTCCAATGCCCTGATTTTCCACCTTTTTTTTCCAGCAGTCTGACGCCGCCCATCTCCATGCCGCGATCTACAGCCTTGCACATATCATAGATTGTAAGTAGGGCAACCTGAGTGGCAGTGAGTGCCTCCATCTCGACCCCGGTCTGGCCACGGGTCTCGACTGTCGCCAGGCAGTGCACGGCATTCTCGTCAGGAAGGGGGGTTAGATCAATTTCCACATGGGTCAGGGCCAGTGGGTGACAGAGTGGAATCAGGTCGGCAGTCTTTTTCGCAGCCATAATCCCGGCAACACGGGCGATACCAAGTACATCACCTTTTTTGTGGTCTCCCTTGAGGATATGTTCCAGGGTTGATGGAAACATGGAAATTCTCCCCTCGGTTACGGCAACCCGCAGGGTGACATCCTTGGCCCCGACATCGACCATATGGGCCTCGCCGGAGGCATTAAAGTGGGTTAGCTCGCTCATCTCTGTTTTCCTTATTATGGGGTCAGGCTTGCTTTATTGTCGTTACTTGAGAATAACGACAATAAAGCAAGCCTGACCCCATTGTTTGAGGTGTTGGTAAAAGTTAGAGACTACAAGGTGAGTTGCCGTAAGGCAAGAGAGTGCCCCAGAAAGCACGATTCACCTTCTGAGCATCATGAGGTAACATCTATATCTTTATACTCTACAAGAGAAACAGAATGATACAGGTACGCTTTTTTGCGAGTCTACGGGAAGAGATGGGACGAGAGGGTGCTCAACTTGAGCCATCCGAGGTCTCAACTATTGGAGAGGTATGGGAGAAGATTGCTGATGGCAAGGAGCGCCCTGCCAATCTGCTGATGGCTCGAAACATGGAATATTCGGATGCTGACACCCCGGTAGCAGATGGGGATGAGGTTGCATTTTTCCCTCCGGTTACAGGGGGTTAATTGTAATGATTGAAATTCGTGAGAATCCATTCTCCCCCTGGGAGGAGATCCAGCGTTACGAAAAGGAGGTGCTGGATCCTGTTCACGCAGGGCAGTATGGCGCAGCAACTGTATTCTCCGGGACTATGCGTGAGTTCAATGAGGGTGATGGTGTCAGCGGGATGTTTCTGGAGCACTATCCGGGGATGACCGACAGCTATCTGGAGAAGATCTCGCAGGAGGCGGCAGAGCGTTGGGAGGTGCTCGATACGCTTATTATTCACCGTGTTGGTGCAATGATGCCTAATGATCCAATTGTGCTTGTTGCGGCCTGGTCGGCACATCGTGGAGTTGCCTTTGAGGCGGCCCGTTTCTTGATTGAGGAGCTCAAATCACGTGCCCCATTCTGGAAAAAAGAGCAGCTTGAAGAGGGTGAACGCTGGGTGGAGCATAATACTCCTGCATAGAGATAGCAGACACACATTCAATAGTTTTATTGAAATCTACATCTCCATGATTTGCAGATAAAACAGGCTGTTTTCACCTGATTATCCATAAGTTATCCACAGCTTCCTAACACTATATATAGTGTGTGTTAATTGGTCGATTACACTATATGTTGCGTTTTTTGCGTAATTTAAGCTGTTTTTGCTTCCTATTTTTACCCTTTTTCACTATAGTATGAGGCATGTTCCAGCCGGGACTTTTTTGCCTCTTAAATGAGGTATTTTCAAGGAAGATCAAAGGAGAAAAAAATGGCAGAGCTATTTTCTGAGGAGTGGATGAACACATTTATGGGTGAGTGGAACAATGAGTCAGGCTTGACCGATGCATTGAGTGAGATCAATTTCAACTCTACGATTGCTTACGGTGTCCAGGGGGAGGATCAGCCACGAGGTGTATTGAAGGTAGAGGATGGAAAGGTTGTTTCAGCAGGCAGTTACAATGGTGAAGATATGAACTGGGATCTCCGTTGTTCTGAAGATCACTGGGCCAAGTGGATGAAAAAAGCGCCAGGCATGATGGGTCTGGGAACAGCCTATACAACAGGCAAGCTGAAATTCGCTGTGGGTGATTACGGCGCCATGGTCAAAAACCCAAAAATGGCAGCTCCATTTATCAAGACATTTACTGTAATGGGTCGTGTCTAAAGGCTTTATGTCACAGTTTATTGCTCCTCCTCATCTTGCGGTGAGGGGGAGCAGTCAATTTTACAACGAGAAAGTTTAATATGATGTTATCGAAAAACCTCTTTTCTATGGTGGCGGCACTAGCGGTGGGTTTTTATGTTTTTGCGGCAGACGAGGAGTCGCAAGGGGGTACAAGCTCTGCAGAAGAGAGAGATGGATCACTTGATAATGTCATTACGATTGGCTCTGCCCGTACTGGAATCAGCGTTACTCTTGGAGGAACAATTGTCCCCTACAAAATGGTGACTCTCAATGCAGAGCTGCCTGGCAGTATTGAGTCAATTGCGGGAAAAGAGGGCGACCGATTTGAAGATGGGGAGGTGCTGGTAGAAATTGATGATGACACCTTGCTGGCGAAACGTCAGGAGATTGCGGCACAAATGAGAATTGCAGAGGCCTCTCTGCGAAATGCTGATGTGCAGTACAACAAGGCGATTATCTCTCCAAATTATCAGGGTGATGCCATGATGGGTGGGTTGCCAAGCATGATGAGGATGTTCACAGATCCCATGCGCTCATCCGGTTTTGGTGAGGGTGATCCTGATTTTGAGCGTTACTCAGACATCTTCTCACAGCAGACCCAGGTGGAGTCGGCACAGGCCGCAGTAATTCAGGCCGATGCACAGCTCAAGCAGCTAGATGCGCAGATTCGTAATGCAAAATCCATTGCACCATTCTCGGGAATAATCATGAGAAAAATGGTTGAGATCGGTGATACGGTGCAGCCGGGCCAGCCCCTGGTTCAGTTTGCCGATGTTGATCGTCTGCAACTGCTGGTTGAGGTTCCTGCCAGACTCGTCTCTGGTCTCGAAGAGGGTATGGTACTGCCCGCCAAACTTGATGTTGGTGGAGTGCGTCTGGATGTGCGGGTGGCACAAATCTACCCTAGTGCCGACATGATGCGACATAGTGTGAAGGTAAAATTTGATCTGCCAAAGGGTAGCCCTGCTGCACCTGGCATGTACTCTGAAATAATGATTCCTGACATGCAGGCGCCGGTATCAAGTTATCCGGTGATCCCGACCTCATCACTGTTGTGGAGAGGAACTCTGCCGGCAGTATTTGTGTTGGATGAGTCAGGAGAGCCTGAGTTGCGAGTAGTACGAGTGGGAGAGCTGGTGGACAACAAGCATGTGACTATCCTCTCTGGCCTGGTGGTAGGGGAGCAGTTAATTGTCTCTCCATCAGCAACCGGATGGGGTAGTGGCGAAGGTAATCGACGCTTCTAGCGGGAGAATTTGATATGAGTAAACAATCTCTCGGTCTTGCGGGAGGGATGGCAAAGGCGTTCATCCACTCTCCTCTATCCCCACTACTCCTTTTTGCAATGTTGGCTATGGGATTTCTTGGGTTGATGTTGACTCCTCGTCAGGAGGATCCCCAGATCTCAGTTCCAATGGTGGATCTATTTGTACAGGCACCAGGCATCCACGCAGAACAGCTCTCCGGTATTGCCATTGAACCGCTGGAACTGATCATGAGCGAGATCCCCGGGGTTAAACATGTCTACTCCGCAACCCAGCGTGGTATGGGTGTGGTCACAGTACAGTTCGTGGTTGGGGAGCAGGTTATCCCCTCATTGGTGAAGGTCTATAACAAACTTTCCGCAAATCAGGATCGCATTCCGCCCGGAGTTGGGCAGCCATTGGTTAAGGCTAAGGGTATTGATGATGTACCAATTGTTAACCTGACGTTATGGTCAGACGAGGTGGATGATAGCGCTATACGTTCACTCTCAACGGATGTGCTACATATCCTGGAGACTATTCCCGATACAGGCGAGGCATTTATTGTTGGGGGGCGCCGCACCCAGGTAAGAATTGAGGTGATGCCGGAGCGTCTGTCAGGATATGGAATTAGTCTGGATCAGATTGCAAATACTATCCGTACCGCCAATGGAGAGCAGGCTGCAGGTAACTCTGAGGCGGGAAATCTTAACTTCAAGGTATATACCGGCTCATTCCTCCATACTGCCAAACAGATCTCCAATCTGATCATTGGTGTCCACAATGACATGCCGGTTTATGTGCGAGATATTGCCAGTGTCTATCAGGGGCCGGAAGAGGCCAAGGGGATGGTTGAGTTTTATACCGGGGATGGTTATCAGGGGGGCTATGATGCCAGAGGGCTCCCGGCGGTAACTATTGCGGTGGCCAAAAAAGAGGGTAGTAATGCAGTTCCCGTTGCCAACGCAATCCTGGCCAAGGTTGAGGAGCTTAAGGGGGTCCTGATTCCATCAAATATTCATGTGGATGTAACCCGTAACTATGGAGCAACAGCCAAAGACAAGGTTGATGAACTACTATTCAAGCTGGTGGTTGCAACGTTGGCGGTAACAGTATTGATCTATCTAAGCCTGGGGTGGCGCCCCGCTGTGGTGGTAACAATCGTAATTCCGGTGGTTATTCTGCTGACTGTATTTTCGGCCTATATGCTGGATTACAGCATTAACAGGGTAAGTCTATTTGCACTGATCTTCTCTATTGGTATTTTGGTAGATGATGCCATTGTTGTGGTCGAGAATATCTATCGCCGCTGGTTAATGAAGAATGAGATGGATGAGGAGACTGCAATTGATGCGACTCGTGAGGTGGGTAATCCAACCATTCTGGCAACCCTGACGGTAATTGCAGCACTACTGCCAATGGGCGCAGTAACCGGGATGATGGGCCCCTACATGGCTCCAATTCCTGTGTTGGGCTCTGCAGCAATGGCATTCTCACTATTTGCGGCATTTATATTTACTCCATGGCTCACCATGAAGTTCCGTCCATCTATGAAGGCACTAAAGGCGGCCGAGGAGAAGGAGCACAAGTCACAGGAGAGGATAGGGAATTTTTATGATGGACTTATCCGTCCAATGGTCGAGAATCGTGTGCTTGGATGGTTTGTCCTGTTTGCAATTATTGCCAGCTTCTTCATCTCTGTCTCCCTCTTCTATACCCATGGGGTAAAGACCAAGATGTTGCCCTACGACAACAAGTCAGAGTTTGATGTGATGATTCGTATGCCAACCGGCACTGCGCTACCGGTAACTGCCAACATGGCACGAAAGATGGCTACAGTAATTGAGAAGGCGGTTCCAGAGTCTACTGCACTGCAGACATACTCTGGGGTTGCAGCTCCGTTTAATTTTAATGGTCTGGTTCGTCACTACTATCTGCAAGAGTACCCCTGGATGGCAACCATCTCGATCCAGCTGGTCCATAAAAATGAGCGTGAACGCAGTAGCCATGAGATTGCCATGGCGGTCCGAGATCTACTGAAGCCGATTGCAGAAAAGGCTAATGCACGGATCACGATTGCAGAGGTCCCACCAGGACCACCAGTTCTGCAATCTGTAGTGGCTGAAATATATGGCCCTGATGCCCATACACGACGCGTCATGGCAGCTGAACTGACAGATATCTTTAACAGCTCTCCTATAATGGAGGATGTTGATAACTATATGAATGATCCTCATCAAGTGCTCCATTTTGTGGTGGATACCGAGAAGGCAAATCGTCGCGGGATCTCTGTCGAGACCATTAACCGCAACCTCTCCATGGCAATGGGGTCGATACCTCTGGGGGATGTGAAGCAGGGCAAGACTCGAGAGCCAACAATAATTACCATGGAGGTTCCGCTGGCTGTGCGTTCACAGATTGTCAGCCTCTCTGATCTTCCTATTCCTACAATGGGAGGGCAAAGCACAGTCTCATTGGGTGAGCTTGGGCACTTCGAGACCTTTATGGAAGATCCCGTGATATACCATAAAGATCTGCGAGCCGTGGAGTATGTGGTGGGTGATGCAGTTAATGATCTGCCGGCACCTCTCTACGCGATGTTTGATCTGGAGCGGATTATGGAGGAGAGGGATTTCCGTACGCCTCAGGGGGAGAAGATTGAGGGCGGCTGGATCTCGGCCCCAGAAGAGACATTCAAGTCAGGGTTCAAGTGGGATGGTGAGTGGCATGTCACCTATGTAACTTTCCGTGATATGGGAATAGCCTTCGGTCTGGCGCTGGTGATGATTTACATACTGGTCGTCTGGCAGTTTGGAAACTTTGTCATCCCACTGGTCATCATGGCACCAATTCCGCTGACAATGGTTGGAATTGTCCCGGGGCACTGGATTATGGGGGCTGAATTTACCGCAACCTCAATGATTGGGTTTATTGCGTTAGCTGGAATTATTGTACGCAACTCAATTCTGCTGGTCGATTTTGCCCAGCTTGAATTGATGTCAGGTAAAGATCCTGTCTCTGCGGTTATCTGTTCCGGAAAAGCGAGAATGCGCCCAATCATTATTACTGCATTGGCGTTGGTTGGTGGCTCCAGCGTAATTCTTACCGACCCAATTTTTCAGGGCATGGCGGTGGCACTGCTATTTGGTGTAGTGGTCTCCACACTGTTGACCCTGATCATTATTCCTATGGGGTGCCTGAGCGCAGGAGATGCTCTGTATCCGGATGGTACTCCACCCCCATCAGTTCTTGAGAATGCTAGTCGGGGTGAGGATGATAAAGAAGTGGCTGTAGCAACATGATTTTTTCTAAACTAAAGGAGAGGGCACTATGAGTCAGAAAAGGTTTGGGGTGGTTCTTGGTCTTATGGCAGCAAGCGGCACTGCGGTTGCAGATGTTTCATGGGTTGCACCGGCTCCGATGGGGCCATATGGAGGACACTTTGATTTTGGTGTCCCTACAGAGGTGGTGGAAGATGGTATGTCAGATACTCCTCAGGCAGAATTTGCGATGTATCGTCAGGATGAAGAGCTTCCAGTAATTAATGCCTCATACTCTCCACAGAGTGGTGAAGAGGTGAGTGCTGGCAGGTTCAGAGATGAGGAGTTGAGTGAGATTGATCCGGAATGGAGCTTGGGAAATGGATCTCAAGAGACGTTACAGTCAGTTGGAATCAATGGAATGGAGCAGCAGCGTGCAGATGTCTGGGCGCTTGGCGAGATTCAGCAGGGAAAGCTCCATCAGCTACTAAATGAGGAGCCTGTAGAGCAGCAGATGCAGCCGTGTGTAGCTAATCAAACGGCAGACCATAGTTCACTTTCTGCTGCAAATACGCCATTTCAGGAGGTGATGCTGGATGAGTTTGAGTCAAGTGACCTTGATATGGAGGCGATGGCTCGTGAGGCAGACAATCTGTCAAGAGAGGAGGAGTATCGTGACCACAGATGGAGTCAGCAACCTCCGGTTTATTACCCATCATTTATGCCAGAGTATGCGCTTGGTGTAAGAAGGGCTAACGCAATGGATCCGCTGGCCTTGATCCCGCAGATGAGAAGTCCGGTCCAATATTTTGGGTTCCAGTAAGATATCACTGTTTGCAAAAACACTCCTCATTGTACTCAGCGGTATAGCGACAGCCGCTGAAGCATTGACGGAGTTTTCTGCAGATGTCACCTATTTTGATGACCATAAGTTACTGCAATCCAGCGGGCGTATCTTTGTTGCCAATGATTCAATCAGAGAAGAGAGAAAGAGTTCAGATAGTGAAGTGATCCGTATTACCGATATGTTTCGCGGGATTGCCTATGTGTTGGAGCCAGGCTCAAAGGAGTATTATCAACAGGAAGCACTTGCTGTGCCACGTGATCCAGCCCGTTTTTGTGCGGAGATGATGCTTCTTGAATGTGGCTACAGGGGAGAGAAAGAGATAGATGGTAGGGTAACCGAGCATTGGAGTGCGGAGCTTGGGTTTGGTGATCTCAGTATTGGAGTCTCCGCCTGGTATGACCCAACTATTCAGTACCCAGTTCGAATTGAGCTAAATGATGGGGCTGCTCTACAGCTGAGCAATATTCAGATTGCCCGCCCACCCTCATCACTCTTCTCCATACCATACAACTACCGCATGGTTGAGCAGACAGATAGTGACCAGTCAGCCGGTTTTCCAGAGTGGCCATGAGACTGTTATACTTTGCCACCAAATTTTGTTATCGCCTATTTAGTCACCCATAGAGACAGGAAGTTGATATGAAAATCTTGATCAGAATGCTCGCATCTATCCTTCCAGGAGTAATTGTTGGATTGGGTGTGATTGGTTATCTGGAGAGGGATAGCATTCAGGAGGAGTGGTCCTCAATTTTTGGTCACCACGATACGGAAGAGATTCACCAGGATGAGCATGAGAAAGAAGAGCCTTCTCTGGCAATAACGGTTGAGCCCGAAGATGAGGATAATAAACCTCTGCCGGTCTCTGAACTTAAGTCTCGTATTTTTAAGGAAGATACACAAAACAGTGCCTCCATAGATGAGTCAAAGATAGCAGAACCTCCCGTTGCAGCAACGGAGCCAGAACCAGAAAAGATTGCGGTGGAAGAGGGCAGTGCTATCGGGCAACCATCTGAGCCTCCAGCCCTGGATGAGGTGTTGGGTCTGGAGAAAAAACAACCCACCATATCTCTATCAGAGATGATGGATGATATGCCAATAACGGCGGAACAGGTTATTGCCATGAAAGAGCCCATGGAGAAGCTTGCAGAGCAGTTTAGCCCGTTATCCAGCAAGTCAATTGGCAGCGATCCGTACGGTATCACCGCAGAGAAGAAACGCTCTGATGTCTGGCATATAGAGAGCCTGGAGGAGGAGTCAGAGCTGCAGTGGCTCTGGAATCGTGGACGACAGGCGTTCTGGGAGGGTGATTACGAGCTTGCTGTAGAGAGTTATCGCTCTCTTCTGCAGGAGGAGCCGATGAATCCAGATGGCTGGGGAGAATTGGGAAATATCTACTATGCCAAGAAGGATTGGACCAGGGCAGTCAGAGCATTTGGCAGGGCAGCTGTTGCTCTTACCCTGGCTGACAGGGCTGATGAGGCAGAGAAGATCCTGACGGTTATCCGCGGGATCGACCCTGCAATGGCCGATCAGCTATCAGCCAGCCTTGCCCGGCAAATGTTAAAAAAACAGTAAGTTAGAACTTTCTAATTTTAGACTACAGCTATTTTTTCTTTTTCAAAAAACGTGCTAAAGTGCGCGAACTATTAACGGGACAGGATTTATTTATGTCAGAAGATACAAAGATGAGTGATGAGAAACTGGGTGAATCAATGGGTATTGAACCAGGAACAGTCTCTCTGGATGGACAACCACTCGAACGTTTTGCCAGCTGTTTCGAGAAGAGTGCCAGACGCTGGGAGATGGTGGTATATCCGGCTCTGTTCGCATTCTGCGTACTCTCAATCTATGGTTTCTACATGATCTACCATCTTACTCAGGATATGTCCCACATAGCCCGTAACATTCAGGTTATGTCTACCAGTATTGACCCATATATGGGGCAGCATATGGCAAAAATGGTTGATGGTGTAGAGAGCATGTCAGGTAATGTTGAGGTGATGTCGCGTAACATTAATGCAATTGATGGAAATATCGAGGCAGTCACTGTCAGTATGAACAATATTAATACAAATATGCAGCAGATTACCGGCCACATGCAGACCCTGGAGCCAATGTTGGCCAGCATGAACAATCTAGACCAATCAACTCAGAATATGGCCAACAGCACTTTCCATATGACCCGGGAGATGGGGTCAATGAATCGTGGTCTCTCACCGCGAGGGATGTTCTCACGCTTTAGCCCATTTTAGTGAATAGTTTGTGAAGAGGGGGGACCTCTGGAAAGGGTGCTCATGGAGACATGAGTGCCCTTTTTTCTTAGGGCCTTCTGTATGGCGGTAGATCTGGCTCAGGAATATCCACAATCTTGAACTTCATTGTCTCAAGATCACCAAATATATATGTTGGCTGAACACGATCCATTCCAGATGAGCTGCCGGGGTTAACCAGTAGAGTGGTTTTATTATTGTTGCTGGAATTATGTTCTATTGATTCAATCTTGCAGCGGTGATTGTGCCCACAGCAGATCAGATCCCACTTTCCAGTAAGTGCCAGAGCCTCGGCATAATCTGGAAAATGGACCATAAAAATCATTCTTCCATTAATCTCCAGAGATGCGTCTCTACCGTGGTAATTAATTAGACTGTCTGGATTTTGAGACAGTTTCCCCATAACCGCTATATCGCCCTTATTATTGCCATGGATTACATGGATAGGAAGACCAAACTGATTTGCCTTTTTTAGGGTATAAGGGGCTACAACATCACCACAATGCAGCACTAGCTCTGCTCCACGCTCTTTGGCATCAGCCAGGGCTGAGTGAAATAGATCTATCTGATCATGGCTATCAGAGATGATGCAGATTTTCACTAGAAATTAGGCTTCTCAGGTGCGTTCTGGAATCTCTCAATACTATCCAGGATCTCTTTATGGGCAGACTCGGCACCCTCCCAGCCATCAATCTTGACCCACTTGCCCTCTTCCAGATCTTTATAGTGTTCAAAGAAGTGGGAGATCTTCTCCAGTAGCACTGGAGAGACATCCTCAGGGCTTTTGGCATTCTTGTAGATTGAGCATAGCTTGGATACCGGAACAGCCAGAACCTTGGCATCAGCCCCTGCCTCATCAGTCATCTGTAGAACTCCTACAGGGCGACAGCGGATTACGGAGCCGCTAATTATGGGGTATGGGGTCACCACCAGAACATCGACTGGATCTCCGTCATCTGAGAGGGTGTGAGGGACATAACCATAGTTACATGGATAGTGCATGGCTGTGTTCATAAAGCGATCAACAAACATTGCACCGGTCTCCTTATCAACCTCATATTTGACCGGATCCGCATTGGCCGGTATCTCAATAATGACATTGATCTCTTCAGGAATGTTTTTTCCGGTAGATACTCGATCCAGATTCATAAAATGATACTCCTATATTGCTGTTAACTATTGTTTGCTAGTTATGGTTGTTTCCCACAGGACCCCATTATTTTTTGGAAAATTGCAATATAACAATTATCAGCCATAAAAAAGGGCCGGTTTCCCGGCCCTTATTGTACCCCTTTCGGGAATCTTCAAATAGTGAAGATTATTGTAACTGTAACGTTACAGTAGAGGCACCATCATCAGGGCAACAATATTGATGATCTTGATCAGTGGGTTGATCGCAGGACCAGCTGTGTCCTTGTAGGGGTCACCTACAGTGTCACCAGTTACCGCTGCCTTGTGGGCATCAGATCCCTTGCCACCAAAGTTTCCATCCTCGATGTACTTTTTAGCGTTATCCCAGGCACCACCACCGGTGGTCATGGAGATCGCGATAAAGATGCCGGTTACGATGGTGCCGATCAGCATGCCGCCCAGCGCCTCCTTACCCAGTAGCAGACCTACAACAATAGGGGCCGCGATAGGAAGAATGGATGGAACAATCATCTCCTTGATTGCGGAGCGGGTCAGCATGTCCACTGCCTTGCCATAATCAGGCTTGGCGCGGTGGTCCATGATTCCAGGGATCTCCCGGAACTGACGGCGCACCTCATTTACGATACCACCAGCTGCACGACCCACGGCCTCCATAGCCATTGCACCAAACAGGTAAGGGATCATTCCACCAAGGAATAGACCAATAATTACCATATGGTTGGAGAGGTCAAAGTTTACATTGCCACCCAGAGCATGAGTGTAGTCAGCAAATAGAACCAGTGTAGCCAGGCCGGCAGAACCGATTGCATAACCCTTGGTTACAGCCTTTGTAGTGTTACCAACAGCATCCAGAGGATCAGTAATATTACGAATCTCCTCAGGAAGCTCTGCCATCTCGGCAATACCACCAGCGTTATCGGTAATCGGGCCATAGGCGTCCAGCGCAACAATGATACCGGTCATGGAGAGCATGGAGGTTGCAGCGATGGCAATTCCATATAGCCCTGCCAGCTCATATGAGCCCCAGATAGATGCACAAACAGCAACAACAGGAGCAGCAGTTGATTTCATTGATACACCAAGTCCGGCAATAACATTTGTACCATCACCAGTGGTCGATGCCTCAGCAATATCACGTACCGGCGCATACTCGGTTGCGGTGTAGTATTCGGTAATCACAACCATCGCGGCGGTAAGTGCCAGACCAATCAGTGCCGCATAGTAGATGCTGCGTGAGGCAACCTCTACTCCATCAATGATCAATGCGTCACCAAACATCATGGTTGTTACCGGGTAGAAGACCACCGCAGCAATTGCACCAGCAACTGCAAGTCCCTTGTACAGGGCATTCATGATCTTGCCACCATCGGCCACCTTCACAAAGTAGGTGCCTACAATAGAGGCAATGATGGAGATACCACCAAGTACCAGAGGATAGAGGATGGCGGAATCACTTCCCTCAACCATCAACATTCCTAGCAACATGGTTGCAACAGTGGTTACTGCATAGGTCTCGAAGAGATCAGCAGCCATACCGGCACAGTCACCAACATTATCACCAACATTATCGGCAATAACAGCTGGGTTACGGGGGTCATCCTCAGGGATTCCAGCCTCAACCTTACCCACGATATCAGCGCCAACATCAGCACCCTTGGTGAAGATACCACCACCCAGACGGGCAAATATGGAGATTAGTGATCCGCCAAATGCCAGGCCAACCAGTGCGTGAAGGATATCTTCAGTCGCCATGCCTGTAGCAGCAAGAACAGCATAGTAGCCAGCAACACCCAGGATGCCTAGACCAACAACCAGCATACCGGTGATTGCACCACCGCGAAAGGCAACCTGGAAAGCGGCATTGATTCCATTATTGGCAGCCTCGGCAGTTCGCGAGTTGGAGCGAACAGAGATGTTCATTCCAATAAAGCCGGCAGCACCAGAGAATGTTGCACCGACAGCAAAACCGATGGCAGTGGCCCAGTCAAGAGAGAAACCAATTACCGCAAACAGTGCAACACCAACGTAACTGATGGCAGCGTACTGGCGAGTCAGATATGCTTGAGCACCCTGCTGTATGGCGGCTGCAATCTCTTGCATCCGCTCATTCCCGGTTGATTTGGCAGTAATCCATTGAATGGACGTAACGCCATAGGCAATCGCAGCAAAACCTGCGATTAGTGAAAACAAAAGTTCGGTGGACATTACAATCTCCTAAAGGTTGAAAAAAATAGTGACAGGATCGTCCGATGATTCCTGCCGGTTAAGTTAAATCTCAAAATTGTCCAGCTTTTTATCGACAGAAACATTGTCCAAGGTCACATATTTTGGCATGCCGTTATCGTCATATTCTGGGTAAGCCTCGCCCTGCATTAGTGGGTAGAGGTACTCCTTGCAGCCATCGGTAATACCGAAGCCATCCTCGGAGATGAACTCCATTGGCATCATCTTCTCTACATTTGCTACCTCGGATAGAGGAGCCTTGCCAATCTCCCATGTATATGGATTGTTTGAGGTGCGTACCACAGTAGGCATGATGGAGTTGTCACCATCAAGGGCAAAGTTTACCCCGGCTTCACCAAGAGCATAGGCCTGTTCCACATCAGATGCGGATGCGAGGTGGCGTGCAGCACGCTGCAGGTAATCGGCAACAGCCCAGTGGAATTTGTATCCCAATGCATCCTTGATGATATTTGCAACTACAGGTGCGGCTCCACCTAACTGGGCATGGCCAAAGGAGTCACGTGTTCCCTGCTCTGCCAGGAACTTGCCGTCTGGCCAGTGGGCACCCTCAGATACGACGATGGTGCAGTAGCCATGCTCCTTGACCTTGGCATCAACTGCAGCCAGGAACTTCTCCTGATTAAATTCAACCTCGGGGAAGAGGGTGACTACTGGTATGCCGTAATCCTCAACCAGTGCACCGGCTGCAGCAATCCAGCCAGCATGACGTCCCATAACTTCGATCACAAAGATCTTGGTAGAGGTTGCAGCCATTGAACGCACATCATATGAGGCCTCCAGAGTGGAGACAGCAATATATTTCGCAACTGAACCAAAGCCTGGGCAGTTGTCAGTAATTGGCAGATCATTATCTACGGTTTTGGGCACATGAATTGCCTGTACCGGAAACCCCATCTTCTCGGAGAGCTGAGAGACCTTGTAACAGGTATCTGCAGAGTCGCCACCACCATTGTAGAAGAAGTAACCGATATTATGTGCCTTGAATACCTCGATCAGGCGCTCATATTCACGCTTGTTCTCCTCGAGGCTCTTAAGTTTGAAGCGACAGGATCCAAAACCGCCAGATGGGGTCGTTTTTAGTGCAGCAATATTCTCATCAGACTCTTTGGATGTATCGATCAGCTCTTCAGTTAGGGCTCCAATAATACCGTTACGTCCAGCGTAGACCGTACCGATTTTGTCTGAGTGTTTGCGGGCAGTTTCGATTACACCGCAGGCAGATGCGTTGATTACTGCGGTAACACCACCGGACTGTGCATAGAAAGCATTCTTTACTGACATTCAGTTAACTCCTTGTTGACAATTGTTAAATAGTTGATTTTTAAGTAATATATTTAGGTTTTATTAGCTGGCTGTCGCCCCAAGTGCTCTGTCATGGCTCTCTTTACAGTGCTGATTTCAGTTGCAGAGAGATCATGGATTTCAATTTTTCTTGCAATTTCGTTCGCAAAAAGTGGTTATCAACACAATAAATTCATTGACATTTTTCAGTTAACTGAATATATATGGGGTACAAACCAATATCTGGTTGAACTTATACAGAAAATTGGCCCCAGTCACAAATAAACAAGACCAATTGAATTATAAAAAATCAAGATCTCCTCAGTAATCCAAGGGCTTTTTCTCTGGGAATTTTCCCTGATTTGAGGGGTGATAGATAGTGTTATGAAGGAAAATATGAAGTAATGATTAGGATGGCATTGCTTGGTCCCGAAGGATCAGGGAAAGATGAATATGCGAATAAACTGGCTGATAAATATGGTGTTCCAGTAGTTGCTGTTAGCGAACTTCTAAGGAGTGAGGTTGAGAGTGGTTCTCAGCTGGGGCTTGATATTCAGAAAGGACAGAAGGGAAAGAAGCCTGTTCATGATGATCTTGTTCTTCAGGTTATGTATCAACGTCTCTCAGAAAAGGATGTAGAGGATGGCTTTATTCTTGAAGGCGGACCAAAAACATCTGCCCAGGCAGAGGGTGTTGATGCATTTCTGTTGCGTCAGGGGCGAGGTTTTGCAGGTGTTGTACTAATCAGGTATGACTATGATGAATTTATGGAGTCGATGACCGGCCGATTAACCTGTAGAGAGTGTGGATCAATATTTAATATTTATACAAGCCCACCAGTTGTGGAAAAGATGTGTGATGAATGCGGTGGTCGACTACATAGACGTGTAGACGATCGTGAAGAGACCATCAGTCGCCGGCTTCGAGAGTATGAGTCAGTTGAAGAGCCGCTTACAAAGTTTTATCAGGATCGCCTTGAGATAGTTGAAGGTGGTTTTGATGATAAGAGTGTATTTAAGTCTATTAGTCGTGCAGCCGAGAAGCTAAAGAAGGCGGCTCCAGAGATTCAGGTAAGTTCAACCCAAGAAGAGGAAACGGTAATGGCAGACGAAGAGAAGAAGAAAAAAGCGGCGGCAAAGAAGAAGGTGGCAGCCAAGAAGAAAAAGGCAGCCTCTAAAAAGAAGGTGGCAGCCAAGAAGAAAAAGGCGGCTCCCAAGAAGAAGGTAGCGGCCAAGAAGAAAAAGGCAGCCCCTAAAAAGAAGGTAGCGGCCA